>JAFDFT010000280.1 GCA_019309685.1 Deltaproteobacteria bacterium | reverse complement strand
TGGAAATACAGGCGCTGATCTACAGCGGTCATTTTGTAGCGCAGATTCCGTGGCCGAAGCCTGAAGGCGGGTTCTACCCGATCTATCCAAGAAAACAGGATGTGCTGGACCGCTTGAAAGCGCTCGACAGGGAACTGCCGCCTGGCGAATTGCTGTACGGCGCTGCTTATGACGAAAATAAAACCGGTGAGTTTCTTCACGTAAAAGACCTGGATAAAATATCTACCCAGCGCCCGATCCTGATATCGAACCTGGTGTTTCATCGTTTCTGGGCAAACACCTACCTGCTGCAAAAAGCCGGCATCGGCCCGGACAACATACCGTCGGGCGTGGAGACCGGCACAGACGGGCAGCCCAATGGCACCTTACTCGAGGCGAAGGGTTTGTTCCCGGTGCTTTCCGTCATTCCGGATCTGGTCAATATCACCGAAGATAAAATCAATCGTATATTGCCGCTGTTCACAGCCGCAGGCAATACGACCGTTTGCGAGGCAACGCTCGGGGCCTTTGGTCTTCCGGCATCTGTCGATCTGTTTCAAAAGCTGTTTTCCAGACCTAATGTCAAACTGCGTGTCATTGGCCTGCCATTTGTCTCGATGATGTTCCAAATGCTTGGTTCGATGGAGGCAGTCCTGGCACAGATCGAGGAGTGCAGACCGGAACCCATTGACAAGTTCCGTTTGGGCGCTGCAAAGCTTTATTCGGATGGTTCTATCATCTCCCGGACATCCCACATCGGATGGCCGGGGTACTGGGATGGTTCTCCGGAGGGGCACTGGCAATGCGAACCGCCGCTGCTCAAAGAGATGCTGATCCAATGCCATACCGCAGGTTTTTCCACCATTACACACGCCAACAGCCGGGCGGGTGTCCAGGCCATGCTGGACGGTGTCGCAGAGGCTCAGGCACGATGCTACCGGCCTGACATGCGGCATCGCGTGGACCACGCCTACAACATGACTACGGCCCAGTTGCGAAAAGCCAAAAACTTGGGCGTGGCCGTGCAGTTTTTTACCCCTCAGATTTATTATTACGGCGATGCTCATTTAAAACTTCAGGGTCCTGACCGAGCGCACCAAATGATGCCCACCGGCAGCGCTCGACGGCTAGGTGTTTCCTGGGGGTTTCACAACGACCCGCCGGGTACGCCACAACTACCTTGGGTCGGCATCTGGTCGACAGTCCAGCGCCGGACCGAAAGTGGGACCGTCCTTGGACAGGGACAGCGTGTGTCAGTCGAAGACGCGCTTCGTGCCGCCACTATCGAACACGCCTACCAGCTTCACCTGGACCATGAAGTCGGCAGTATTGAGTTTGGCAAGAAGGCAGACTTCTGCGTTCTTGAGGAAAATCCCCTGGAGATTGATCCCATGGCGCTTAAAGATATGCCGGTGTGGGGTACCGTATTTGCCGGTGAGCCGAACCCCGCCGGATAGGCAAGATCTTATTATCAAAATCCCGTTTTTAAAGGCAAACTTGAACTTTTTACTTTGCGATCACATTTATCGTTTTTATTAGTCCGTCAATTAGGGATGTATCCGATATTGGTTTTTGCCTCAGCATTAATATGGAAGGTAAAAAGTGGAATAATTGTGCTGGTACCTTTTTTAAGTCATATGTATTTTTTGTTAAACTCTTTAATAATTTCCATAAATTCTTCCGGAAGCCTGCTTTCCGTATTCTCTATAATGTCTATGGGTACATCTCCATAATATGCTTGGGCGATCCCGCCTGTTATACATGCAATGGTGTCACTGTCACCTCCAAGTGAGATGCCCTTACGAACAGCGTCTTCATAATTTTCGGATTCCAAAAAAGCGATGATGGATTCCGGTACCGTTCCCTGGCATGAAACATCAAAATAGTACGCTGGCCTTATGTCATTCAATGTGCGTTTTAGGTTATACCCAAATCGGCTGTTGATTTCATCTCTAATTGTTGTCTTTGTTTCACCCATTCTGGCCATATATATTGCAAGCGCAGTTGCCTGGGCTCCTTTTATTCCTTCCGGATGATTGTGTGTTACCTCAGCGCTTCTCTTGGCCTCGTTGAGCACTTCATTTATGGAGCTAAATGCAAAGCCTACAGGGCTGGCTCTCATTGCGGAGCCATTTCCCCAACTGTTATAGGGCTCACTAATATCTGAATACAGCCATTTGTAAAAGGTGCCACCGTAACCCGCTTTTGGATATTTTCTTCCAAATTTTTTTAATGAGGATGTATAGTCAATTTCCCTCAGTATTGAAAAAGCCACTGCGACAGTCAGAACCGTATCATCCGTAAAACGTGACAAAGGACCAAACAAAGGAAAGTCTATTGTTTTTATGGGTTGATTTTCAAAAACAGACCCGATAATGTCTCCAGCGATAGCACCAATCATTTGTTTTAATAAAAAAAGGATTCAAGGAGTCTAGGATGCAAGTCAAATGATTATAAATAAATTAATTTAAGAAATCAACGGATCTATTTTTTTTAAATGATGACATCCAAATACTCACCCGCTCTTTCCGATTATCTTCCAGCGTTTGAAAACAACTCGTGTCCTTTTCTTTATTATTATTCGTTTAATAAAAATAACAAAATTCAGCGCGAAACGTTCACACGAAGTGACATACTGTCTCTTGCCAACAAAGCCGCTCGAGTGATCAAAAGTAGGGGTCTTATAAAAGGTGACCGATTTGTCTTATGCTTTAGCGCGAACCGGTACCAGGATATTTCTGTTCGTCTTGCTGCAGTCATGACAGGGACCACGCCCGTTACCATTAACTGGCAATCAGATACCCTTGATCAGGTTTTATACAAAATTAAACAGACCGAGAGCAAGCTTGTTTTTACAGATACAGATTATGACATGAACATAATCAATAAAATCAAAAGCACTTTTGCACGCATACCCATCGTCTCAATAGAAAGCATCAATAATGAGAAAGAACTATCTGAAAATGATTATTCCATGGATATTGATGAGGCGTTTACGCGTATTATTGTTTTCACATCAGGAACAACCGGAAAACCAAAAGGCGTTCAGCTCCCCTATCGTGCTTATCAAACAAACCGGAAAACGTTTGAACAATTTTTGGAAATATCATCAAATCATCGGTTTGCGGTACTCATCGTAAACCCCATGCATCACACCAACTCCACAGCCATTACAGACTGGGCAATGCGTAGACCGAGATCTGACATTCATCTCATTGAAAAATATACCACCAATTATTGGAAAATCTTTCACGAAGTATCTGAAAGAAATTATGACAGTTTGGCTGCGCCTGTTGTTTCACGTCATATGGACTTTTTAGAAGAACTCGATCAAAAAGACAAATTACCTGTAAACCGGGAAAAGCTGATATCGGCTATGAAAAAAACCGATTTTTTAATTGGTTCCGCTCCTGTGGGTCCTACAACAATTAAGCGGTTTCTTACCTATACAGATAAAGTTCCAAATGTGCGATTCGGATCAACAGAGACCTGCCTACAGGTCATCGGCATCCCGCGTTACCTTTCAGAAGATGATAAGAAAAACCTGTTTGAAACAGGATGGCACTATCATTATGAAGATGAACCTCAGCCCGGATATTATATTGGTCGTCCGCATCCTTCCTATACCGAAGCCAAAATTGTAAAAAGCATTGATCCAACAAATGATGATTCCCTAATTGATTGTGATTATGGCGAACCTGGGTACCTCATCGCAAAAGGTGAAAACCTTATGTCCGGATATATAAATAATCCATCTGAAACAAAGAATGTCTTACAAAATCAATGGTACATTGGTTTTAAAGATATTTGCTTTGCACTTAAAAATAAGACGGATGGAGAATTAGACTTTTTCTGGGTAAGTCGCGATTCCGCCATGCTGATTCGCGGAGGTACGAATTATTCCTATGACCAGATCAATTCTGAATTAGAAAGTTTTATAATCCATCAATATCAACTTCCCAAAGAATCCTTTGATCTCGCAGTAGTTGGATTGAAAATCGACAGCGAACATGAAGACGCGTGTTGTGTAACTATTGAGCTGAAAACAGATGAAGCAAAACAGATAAAAGATAAAATCAGTGAAACATTTTTGAAAATTGGTAAACAGACAGTCTCAAAAGGGGCAAAACCTGACTATGTTATATTTGATAAAATTCTCCGAAATTTTAAAGGAGCGGTGCTGATAAAAGAACTATCAAAAGAGTTCAAGCAATTTCTTGACTTGGATTGAATAAAAACCATATTTCTGCTCCAAAAGTACTTTTTTAAACGATATTTTTATTTGCAATCTTTAGCTAATATTTTGAGGATAGATTATTATGGCAGGAAATGTACTTCTGATTGAAAAATCCAACGGAATCGCAACAGTTACTCTTAATCGACCCGCTTCAATGAACGCACTGTCAAAAGAACTTAGAACGGCCCTTTCATCAGCATATCAAGATATCAACAGCGAT
>JAFDFT010000279.1 GCA_019309685.1 Deltaproteobacteria bacterium | reverse complement strand
TTATCCGGATTATATGGCGTGTGTTCATTTTGCGGTGATTCAATGGGGTTATGGCCGAACATTTCACTGCTTCCTGCCTGAAAAAAACGGGTTTCCGGTGAGTTTGTTCGTATCAGTTCAAGAAGTTGCCCTACAGCGGAACCGTTCACTTCTCCAACAAGGGCGGGTTGTTCCCAGGAAAGAGGGATAAAGCTGATACTTGCCAAATTGTAAATTTCATGCGGTTCAATTTCACTGAGAATCCGTGTCATAAACGGTTTATCACAGATACTGCCTTGTATGAGGGTTGCTTTTCCCTGCAGTCCACTTAGTGTTTCAGTGGAAAGGTCTTCAGGCCGAAGAACACCCCATACTTCATATCCCTTGATGTGAAGAAAGTGCGTAAGATAAAAGCCGTCCTGCCCTCCGATTCCAAGAATGAGTACTTTTTTAAACAAAATAGCCTCTGTTTAAAATTGATGACTTCGTAAAAAGCTCAATTTTTGCGTTGCGCTGCACCCCTCGTCACTGCGTGGTACGATAAGTACGCCTCATTCCTCGGGATTTGCGTCGCCATGAACTTGATCTTTTTTCTTTGTCATCATTACAATTTATTACGAGACCGTTAAAAAGGGTCCCTTTTTAATTAATAAGATGTTTAATGATTAAAAAAATAATTTTGAGCCAGTTGTATTTTTCGATTTATTCTGCGCCGCTCGAAGCCTCTCGCTTATTCCTATCAATCCCTCCAGATGCCTGTCATGAGTCTGCTTTAAAACATCTTTATCATGCAATTTCCCAAGATCATATAGAATGAGAAACTTTTTAAGACGATCCGCTTCTGATATTTTATTTCGTTCCATGGCTTCCCAGGCATTGAATCTTTCCATTTTATTGCGAAGCATCGAATATCGTTTATCCATTTTTCAGCTTCTCCACTTTAGTATAGATTCCCGGGTCATCGAGAAACTCGGAAAGGTCCTTGCAATGTTTAAGCAGGTAGTCCCAATCCAAGTCATTTTTCAGGTTTTATATTATGTAGTGGATATCCGCCCAGTCTTTTTCCCGAATAGAAATAACTTTTTGAATTACCAAATCTTCAGGGGTACAGACTTTGATATTGACATCAGAGAAAGTCATTGGCCTGCTTCTGCGAATAGCCTCTTTTTCAAAGGGTAATTCAGCGAATACCAGGTCAATTCTAACGCCATGAATATCAACAGGTATAACATTTGTATCTTTAAAAAATGCTTCAGGGTTTGAGGGAACAATTTTTCCTGCATATGATAAGTTTTCAAGAAATGTTTTTAAATCTGTATCAGATTTTAAGAAGAACTTTATATAAATATCAAATGTTTGTCTGGGATTGCCATATAAACTATTGGCAATCCCACCGAAAACCATATACGGGATTTCCAATCTATCAAAAAGGGAAATAATAATTGCTAACGCCTTGATTAATGGATTCATTGACTATAGCCTGTACTCATTCGTTTTTCGTTTGGTAGGAGATGTTTGAATGAGCCCCATATTTTCAGATAAGAAATCGATATGATCATACAGTGTCCTCATTTGAGTTGTTCGTATGACAGATCGGAAAGCCATCTTTTGTTTTTTGAACTTTTTTACTAATACGTGTAAAACTTTTATAAAATTCAGGCTCATAAAATCTATATACTATAAAATTATATGTTTTTACAATAGCTTAATGTACTTTCTACTAAAGCGGTGATATAGTAGTAGCGGAAAAATTGATACCAATTGACAATCAAGGGCTATTTTGTAAAATATGTTATAATTTCAGTAAGTCAAAAGACAAATTCGTAAAAACCGTATTTTCTCACAAAGTCGCGAAGAACACCAAGAAAAAACCGCATAATATTAACAGGTTAACTTTGTGCTCTTTGTGGCTTAGTGCGAGATCGAGTCTTTTTACGAAACCATCAAAAGATAAAAAAGGATGTACAAGTGAAAATGGAAAAAGAATATTGTATGGGTTTTAAGGCTGCAGGCCTTCCTGCTGGGATCAAGAAAAATGGCGATAAGGATTTGGGGGTCATCATTTCCGAATCTTCAGCCAATGCGGCGGGTGTTTTTACGACAAACAAGGTTCAAGCAGCACCTGTTGTTCTTGATAAGGAAAGGATAAAACCCGGCATTTGTCAGGCAGTGATTGTTAACAGCGGAAATGCGAACTGCTGTACAGGTGAGCAGGGGATGCGTGATGCTAAGGCAATGGCTAAGGGTGTCGCGAAGGAGTTTGGGATATCGGAGGAGATGGTTCTTGTGGCATCAACGGGTGTGATAGGAGAATCGCTTCCTATTGAGAAAATAAAAGATAGTATGCCAGACCTTGTAAAGTCAGCCAGGTCGGATGGCTTTCAGGATTTTGCGGAAGCCATATTGACAACGGATACGGTTCCAAAAATCATCGTACGGGAAGGAGAGCTGGGAGGTGAAATGTTTAAGGTGATGGGTATCGCAAAAGGTGCCGGAATGATTCATCCAAACATGGCTACGCTTCTGGGGTTTATCTGTACGGATGTCCAGATAAATTCCAAAGTTCTTAGCGAGGCCTTAAATCAGGCAAATAAGAAATCGTTTAACCGGATTACGGTTGATGGTGATACCAGCACAAATGATACTGTCCTTATCATGGCCAATGGCATGTCCGGCGTTGAGATTAATAATGCGGAGGGCCAAAATGTTTTTCAGGATATCCTTGATGAGGTAATGGTAAGTTTGTCCAGGATGCTGGTAAAAGATGCTGAAGGAGCAACCAAGCTTGTTGAGATAACGGTTAAAGGCGCTAAATCGGATACAGATGCCAGAGCAATAGCCGAAACGATTGCTGGTTCCAGTCTTGTGAAAACAGCGCTTTTTGGTGAGGATGCCAACTGGGGAAGGATCCTTGCGGCTGCCGGAAGAGCAGGGGTCGCTCTCAAACCCGAAAAGGCTGAAATATATTTTAATAATGTATTGATGGTGAAAGAAGGAAAAGGGTGTGGGCCGGAAGCGGAAGCTCAGGCCACAAGAGTGCTTCGTGAATCTGAATTTTCAATATTCCTGCATTTACATTTGGGAAACGGTGATGCTTCGGTATTAACATGTGATCTGTCCATAGACTATGTTAAGATTAATGCGGATTACAGATCATAGATAGTGTCCATCCACAAATAGCTATTTTATCGAAAAACTGCGTTCTCCGCGGGTTTTCGCCTGCGACGTACCGTCTGTACGCCTCGGCGTAAGCCCTTGTGCGGCCTTGTTTTTCAAAAAAAGTATCTTATTTGTGAATAGGACACTCAATACATACACATGTAAACTTTTTATATTAATGGCTGGAAACTAGATAATGACTTCCATGCGGCTTCAAAAATATCTTTCCACAGCCGGGGTTTGTTCCAGACGACAGGGAGAGAAATATATGCTGGGGGGCAGAATCCGTGTAAATGGCAAGCGTGTTACTGAACTGGGTACACGCGTGGATCCGAAATTAGACCAGGTAGAAGTAGATGGAAAGGCGGTAGCCTTAAACCAGAAGCCCGTATATATCGCTTTAAACAAACCAAAAGGATATATCGCAAGCTGTAAACAGCAAAATGATAAGACGGTTCTCGATCTAATAAATATACCCCAACGGGTGTATCCGGTCGGTCGGCTGGACAAAGATTCCACAGGCCTATTGATTTTGACAAATGACGGGAGGGTGCATCACAGACTTTTACATCCTTCTTTTGACCATGAAAAAGAATACGAAGTTACTGTAGCACAGGCCATAGCGAATGGCGCATTAAATAAAATGGAAAGCGGTATCATTTTGATGGGGAAAAAGACGCGGCCGGCAACAATAAAAAGGATCGCGGCAAATCGTTTCAGGATCATTTTAAAAGAGGGGAAAAATCGGCAGATAAGGAGAATGGTAAGAAAAGTTGGTTCAACTGTTGTAGATCTTAAACGGATAAGGTTTTCCAATATAACTTTATCAGGAATCAATGATGGCCAATGGCGTTTTCTTACAGAGACTGAGGAGAAAGATATCTTGCAATCACTTGAACCTAAAACCGGAGAATAACGAATGGTTTCATTTGAATCACTCATTGCTAAAAAAGAAAAAATCGCAATTGTGGGCCTTGGATATGTTGGGTTACCATTGGCCGTCATCCTTTCGCGATGTTTCAAAGTTATTGGCTATGATCAAAAGGCAGAGCGAATTGAAGAGTTAAAATCAGGGCATGATCGAACAATGGAGGTTTCCAAAAAAGAGTTGGCTGTTTCCAGCATCTTTTTCACTGCTAATCCTGAAGAGCTTTCTTCATGCAGATTGATTATTATAGCGGTGCCAACACCTATAGATGGATACAAAGTACCGGATTTAAGTCCTCTTCGAGAAGCGTCCTCAGTTGCTGGAAAATATATGGCCAAAAGATCGTGCATTGTGTATGAGTCCACGGTGTATCCGGGGGCTACCGAAGAAATCTGCATTCCCATTT
>JAFDFT010000028.1 GCA_019309685.1 Deltaproteobacteria bacterium | reverse complement strand
TTTTAACGTTTCCTACCCCTTTAGGTACTGCGCGGACGTGATCCTTTGTTACCAATATTTTTACAGGGTTAAATCCTTCGGGGTAGTATGCGCTTACGGGTGAAAAAATAATAAAGAACCTGTATGTATATGAGGCTCGAACTCCCAGGAAGGGGTCCATGGCGACAATCGTAGGTCTTATATAAAGTGAAGTTCCGGGGGCACTAGGAACCCAGTCCTTTTCGATCTTTAATAATTCTTTAAGAGCATTAAGTGCAAAGCTTTCATCAAATTCCGGGATGCATAACGCACGTGCGGATTTGTTAAAGCGTTTAAAGTTTTCTTCCGGTCTAAACAACTGGACTTGGCCTGAATCAGTTTTAAACGCTTTAAGGCCTTCAAAAATTGCCTGTCCATAATGGAGCACCATCGTTGAAGGATGCATGTCTATTGCCTTGAGAGGTTCAATGCGAGGATTATGCCATCCCTTTTCAGCACTGTAATCCATGTTAAACATATGGTCCGTAAAGATGGTTCCAAAATCCAGTTTGTCATCATTAGGATGAGATTGAGGAGTTTCTATTTTCGTTATCGGTATTTCCATTTTAATATCTCCTAATAAAATAATTCTGCTCTATTCATCTTTCGATGAAGAGCAATAGCATTTCATTCAAATTATTTCCAGAGAAAAAGACCGGTTGCCTTATCATAAAATCTTTGAAATGGATCTCCAATAAACTATTTCAGCTCAATTTCCCTTTAAAAACAGATGTTTTTGGAAATAATTGGCCTCCGGTGATATGCTCGTTTTGACCAAAAAGAATAATGTGTGCGGTCATAAAAGGCTTACCCTTTTTAGCGAAATATTTCCGATACAGGATAAAATATCAAAAAGCATGCTTTCTTTTGAGAGAATGTCAACCTGTTGATTTTGATTGTAACTCCCTATGGTTTAAAATAAAATAGTCAATGTTATCGAAAAAAACGGCCCATTGAATCGTGTGTGACAACAGAGTTTGTCAATGGATAAAAGTTGATCAGCTCTAGAAGGGATGTATCTTGAAAATAGCCGACCCATTGTAAATACAAGCAAAAGCATAGCGGTCAATAATGTCCCTGGAAAACAACAGAAATGGCTATCAAATTGAATTTTTAACGAAATCTTTGATGTTTTAATGATATTTAGATACTGTATTTTTAAATGTTAAATCAATAATAAATCTCTTTCATATAGGGAATTAAGTGGTGAATTTGTTGAGGATTTGGTTCATTGACTTACGCGCCTTTCTTGGGTAAGAGAACTCCAACATTTAATATTTTAGAGGAGTATGATGATGACTGAAACATTAGATAAAATGGCCAATATCGAGCCGGTAAAGCTTGACATTGACAGCAATATGAAATTCGAATGCCACAAAAAGGTAAAGTGCTTTACAAAGTGCTGCAGAGATATTCGAATTATTTTAACACCGTATGATATTGTTCGGTTAAAGAATCGGCTGGATCTTTCTTCCGAAGAGTTTTTAGCGATTTATACAGAACCCCAATTGCTTGAAAAAACGGACCTTCCAATGGTTATTTTAAGGCTTCTTGATGATGATATGAAATCGTGTCCGTTTGTAAGAGATAGCGGGTGTATTGTTTATGAAGACAGGCCCACAACCTGCCGTTATTATCCTCTTGGTGTAGCAGCACTGAGTCATAAGGAGGGCGCGGATGATGAGGGATTTTATTTTCTGATTAATGAGCCGCATTGCCTGGGCTTTGAAGAAGAAAAAATCATGACCGTTCGAGAATGGCGTGGAGATCAGGGGATTGATATGTATGATGAGATAAACGCCGGTTGGACGGATATCATTGTGAGAAAACGATCATTCCCAGCGAATATCAAACTGACCGATAAAAGCAAACAGCTGTTTTTTCTTGTAAGCTACAATATTAACAAATTCCGAAGTTTTGTTTTTGAAAGCACCTTTTTAACACTTTATAAAGTAGATGAAAAGACACAAAAAGCCATTAAAGATGATGAGATCGCGCTGCTGAAATTTGGTTTTAAATGGCTCAAAGGCGTTTTATGGAAAGACGACAGCATTAAGGTGAATGAAGATGCGGCTGCGTTGAGAAAAAACAGAGAATAGCTATTTTATCGGGCCAAACATCCATGCATTGAGTATTTCGAGGATTAATCCGCCAAAGTTCGGTGGCGGATTAAAATTTTAGCCTGACACAGAAATTGGGCAAAAAGTGATGTTTTGCGAAGGTCTCATACATTAGTAATGATCATAGCATAACCCTTCCAGGTAAACCGGATTGTTTAAACGCTCTTCAATATCAATATTAAAAAAATCAGCCGCAGGCTGAAAGATCTGGGGATGAGCACTTTGAACGGTTCGCGCTACTTCCAGGACTTTATTCAATCCGTTTTTTGTCATTTTACCCAAAGGCCTTCTGCAGGGGCCGGCCGGCATGCCGAGAATAGACATGAGTGTTTTTATGGCCAGTGGATTTCTTGCCTTACATGCAATTTCACCATAAGGTGTTTTTTCCATGGTTTTAACAGTTACCAGCTGAAATAGCGGTTCTACTGCGTCAACAATAGCTCTGGCTTCTGTTTGTTTGTCTTCCTGAAGCAGCCGCACAATATCAGCCACAGCTTTTGGCGCGATATTCGAAGCAACGGAAATAACACCGGATGCCTTAATTTCAGGGTCTGTCATCATTTGAAGCGTCATAGGGTCGTCACCGGAAAGGATTGAATAATCGGGGCCGCAGCATTTTCGTGTCCGTTTCATATTGTCAATACTGCCGGTGGCCTCTTTGACGGTGTTCACATTATCATATTTTTCCGATAAGATAGCCAGTTCTTCAGGAAGCATTTGAGCGCCCGTTCGGCCAGGTATAATGTAAGGAATTAACTGGATGCCGGGAAACGTTTCTGCAATAGGTTCAATGTATTCACGGCGAATCTCAAGGGAGCTGGGCCCGTTATAATAGGGGTCTACAAGCAATACCGCGTCTGCCCCCAGATCTACGGCATGTTTGGTTGCTTCAATGGATTCAATGGTGTTATTGCTTCCTGCCCCGGCAATGCAGACACACTTATTTTTGGTTTTTAATGCTACACTTTCTACGACACTGATGTGTTCATCCCATGCAAGCGTAGGACTTTCTCCAGTTGTCCCAACAGCCAGGATTCCGGATATGCCGTTTTCGATCTGGAAATCAGCAAGTTTTCCCAGTCCTTCATAGTCAACAGCATTTTTTTTAAACGGGGTTATCAGAGCAGTAAAGCTGCCTGTAATCATATGTATTCTCCTATCTTAAGATAATCCTGATGTCTTCGTAATCCCGCCAAGGCGGGATTACGTTGCGCTTCACCCTTCGTCACACTGCGACGTACTACAAGTACGCCTCATTCCTTAGGATGTAAGACGCCTTGAACTTGAATTTTTTATTTTGCCATCACTTCTAATTTTACGAAAGCATCATTCTTTGGAAAACCAAAATCAATGATCAGAAGAGGATAATACAGAAATTTTACATGCGGATCAATATGAATCATTTCATAAAACTATAAAGTTGCATTTTTTTTAGTAATGATTAAAATTACAGACACACAAAAGTTGATTTTATTTGACATTCTTGTATGAAGATTCTAGGTGAGCGGGGTCAAATTTAATAACTAGCTAATATTGACGATCTGTATTTCAATACAAAACACAAGGAATTTAATATGGAAAAAGCAAAAAATGCTGAAGAATACATTGCATGGCAAAGAGCCGCTTTAGCGACAAATCCCGAATGCGGTACCTCTCATTATAATCTTGGAGTTGCACTGATGGGGTTAAAAAAATATGACGAAGCAGAGAAGGAACTCCATGAGGCTATCGAATGCAGCCCCAGCTTGGCCGAAGCTTATGTTCATCTTGGGGGTATCTGTCTTCAAAAAGGCGACCTGGATGGTTGCCTATCCTACAACCAGCGAGCGGTCAAGGCCAGACCCGGGTTTTCAGAGGGGTATGGCAATATCGGCTTTGTACAACTTCAAAAGGGAAATGCTGATGAAGCAATTAAGGCCCTTGAAAGAGCCACCGCTTTTAATTTTAGATTTATTCAGGCATTCACCACTCTGGGAAACGCCTATTTGCTGAAAGGGATGGTAAAGGAAAGCATCGAGGCGAACCTTAAAGCCCTCAAGCTCGAACCGAATTTTGCAGTAGCGCATAATAACCTGGCAATTGCATATCTGGAAAGCAACGAATACGAAAAAGCGATAGAACACTGTGATAAAGCAGCAGGGCTGGGTTACGAAGTAGCCCCGGAAATACTGAAAGAAATCAATACTCACCGATAAGCCAATTCTTTAATGCGCCAGGATTTGACCTATAATTTGTAGGTAGTGTAAATCGACTCCTTAAAGATGCCGAATAAACACCAATTTAACTATTTTCTCTACAGTCCGGAAAATTTGGTTCGAGAAAATAGTACCGCTTGGAAAGCCCCTCTGCCTTTGGGCAGAAACATGTTGGGCGGAACGTTTATTGAAGTGCCGGGAAATTCGTTTGAGGTCGGCGATTATTTTGAATCCGTACGCGTTTTTCTAACGCATCAAGGCATTGATCCCATTTTAAAATATGCTTCAGAGGCGCTTGATCAGGATATTTCTAAAGACGAGATAAATGTGTTTAACGTGACTCTTAAAAAACATGGGGAATTTTATCATCCCGCCAGGATTGATACGGAAATATGCGGGGAAAAGCTTTCTTTTGTATTAAATGTTGCTATATCAAATCCGGGAAAGAGTCTTGTCAAAAAAGAATTTTACCTATTACAAAAACTAAATACAAAATTCCACCCATCATATCTTCCAGAAGTGTTTTGTGTAGGGGAATCACAAACGAAACAACATCAGAAAGCCATCATGTTTCTTGGCCAGTGGCTTGAAGACTTTAATGAATTTCATATGTCATATGATCCAAAGACCCGGAGAAACAGAGTAAAGGTCTGGGCACCGGATGAAAGATATTTCCTTTCAGATAAAAAAGCAGCGAAACTATACAGGCAGGCAGCTAAAATCCTCACCCTCTACTACGCTATTGATTCATTTGAACAGATTCTGTCCTGGCATCATGCCGCAGGGGACTTTGTTGTTCAGATTGCGAATAATGATGTATCGTTGAAGCTAATAACTGTCCGAAACTACGCATCAATGTTTAAAGGTGATGCGACCTCCGGAAAAGATGATGATACTGGGACTATTTTAGAAGCACTGCTTCTTTTTTTACTGAATATGTCTATCCGAATAAGAGTGGACAGACTGGATGGGGTTGAGGATTTTATATGGTCTGAGAATATTGCTGTGGAAAACTGTCTTTTAGGGTTTTATCAAGCTCTAAAGGAACATGATGGGTTACAAACGGGTTTTGCTGATGCCTTTTTCGATAATTATCTTTCCAGCTTCAGCCACTCGATATTATATGAGCTTAGCGTATCCATGGTTGAAAAGTACTATCAAAATATCAGCGAGATTGATGTCATACAAAGAAATCTGAAGGAACATATTGAGGTTTTGCATACCGCAATACACTCCCTCACTAAATCTCCTCAACAATTATCATAATATAAAGAATTTATTGAATTTTATAAGTTCGAGCAGCATAGTGCCCGAAAAGGTCCTTAATTGCTCCTTTTAAAAGGCTAAATACTGTCTTTTTTATTGACAAGGGTCGATAGGAATTCTATATATTTGGCTTTTAAATTGGCAATTCATAACTATAGTGAATTACAGATAAAAAAATAATATTTGAGCAATTGAGAGGAGGTGAAAAATACCGCTCTGAAAAAGGGCATATATCAATCGCAAATCAAGTTAATTTTAACAAAATGGAGGTAAAAAATAATGGCGAAACATGAAACCCCTTTGTTGGACCAGCTTGAATCAGGGCCATGGCCTAGCTTTGTGTCCGATCTCAAGCAAGAGGCAGAAAAGAGGGCTAAGAACGAAAAAGGTGTGGAATTTCAAATACCTGAAGATGTTGTAGAGGATCTTCTGGGTGTGCTTGAACTTTCCTATAAACACGGAAGAACCCACTGGAAGCACGGCGGTATTGTCGGGGTGTTCGGTTATGGCGGCGGTGTTATCGGAAGATATTGCGATCAGCCGGAAAAGTTTCCGGGTGTAGCACATTTCCACACAATGCGCGTAAACCAGCCGGCTGGAAAATTTTATAAAGCTGAATATCTTAGAGAGTTATGTGATCTCTGGGACTTCCGCGGTAGCGGCATCACCAATATGCATGGTTCAACAGGAGATATCATTTTTATCGGCACAACAACACCGCAACTGGAAGAAATTTTTTATGAAATGACTCACAACATGAACCAGGATTTGGGCGGTTCAGGGTCAAACCTGCGTACACCTTCCGATTGTATCGGCCAGGCACGCTGCGAATATGCATGCTATGATACTCAGGCTATTTGTCATACATTTACGAATGAATATCAGGATGAGCTTCATCGTCCCGCCTTTCCGTATAAATTCAAATTTAAGTTCGATGGTTGTCCCAACTGCTGCGTGGCATCTATTGCACGTGCGGACATGTCCTTTGTCGGGACCTGGCGGGATGATATCCGCATTGACCAAAAAGCGGTTAAGGCATATGTGGGAGGCGAGCTTGCACCCAATGCCGGAGCTCACGCGGGCCGTGACTGGGGATCTTTTGACATTCAGAAGGAAGTTGTGGATCTTTGCCCCACTGAATGTATGCGGTATGAAGGGGATAAGCTTGAGATAAACACCAAAGAATGTACACGGTGCATGCACTGCATCAACGTAATGCCAAGAGCGCTTAGGATTGGTAATGACAGAGGTCTATCGATTCTCGTTGGCGCGAAGGCTCCCATTCTTGATGGTGCCCAGATGGGTTCTTTATTGGTTCCGTTTATAAAGGCTGAAGAGCCATACGATGAGATCAAAGAAATCATCGAAAGTATATGGGACTGGTGGATGGAAGAGGGTAAGAACAGAGAACGTCTAGGCGAGTTGTTAAAGCGGCAGGGATTCCAGAAACTTCTAGAGATGACAGGGCTTGAACCGGATCCACGGATGGTTCAAGAGCCAAGATCAAACCCGTATATCTTCTGGAAGGAAGACGAGGTTGAAGGTGGATGGGAACGTGACATTGACGAATTCAGAAAACATCATCAGAGATAGGGGGTAAATAAAATGGCATTTATATCTTCAGGTTACAATCCGGACAAACCGATGGAGGACAGGATAACCGACATCGGCCCGAGGAAATACGATGAATTTTACCCTCCGGTTATTGCGAAGAACAAGGGTAAATGGCTGTATCACGAAATACTTGAACCCGGCGTTCTGGTTCATGTGGCTGAATCAGGCGATGAGGTTTATACGGTAAGAACAGGAGGATGCCGACTCATGACCACAACGCATATCCGCGAAATCTGTGAAATCGCGGAAAAGCATTGTGATGGACATCTAAGGTTTACGACCAGAAACAACATTGAATTTATGACTGACAGTAAGGACAAAGCTTATGCTTTGAAAAAAGACCTTGAAGGAAGAAAGTTTGACGCAGGGAGCTTTAAATTCCCTGTAGGCGGAACCGGTGCGGGGATTACGAATATTATTCATACCCAGGGCTGGATTCACTGCCATACACCCGCGACGGACGCATCCGGGCCCGTAAAGGCTGCTATGGATGTTCTTTTTGATGACTTCCAGAGCATGAGGCTTCCGGCACAGGTCCGTGTTTCACTTGCATGCTGTCTGAATATGTGCGGCGCGGTTCACTGCTCGGATATCGCGATTCTTGGTTATCATCGTAAACCGCCGTTGCTGGATCATGAATATTTAGACAAAATGTGCGAAATTCCGCTGGCAATTGCGGCTTGCCCGACTGCAGCCATTAAGCCGGCGAAGGTCGAATTTAATGGTAAAACGGTCAACAGTGTCGCGGTAAAAAACGAAAGGTGCATGTTCTGCGGAAACTGTTATACCATGTGCCCCTCTATGCCGCTTACCGACACAGAGGGAGATGGTATCGTTCTTATGGTCGGCGGGAAAGTTTCAAACAGGATAAGCGCGCCCAAGTTTTCCAAAGTGGCAGTAGCCTTTATCCCGAATGAAGCCCCAAGGTGGCCTCAGACAACTGCGACAATTAAGAATATTGTCGAGGCTTATTCAGCGGATGCCAACAAGTATGAACGTATCGGCGAATGGGCGGAGAGGATTGGATGGGAAAGGTTTTTTGAGAAATGCGAACTTGAGTTTACGCATCACCTCATCGACGATTTCCGTGATCCCGCGTACTTTACATGGCGGCAGACAACGCAATTTAAGTTTTAATTGCCTTTGAGCTAAATTAGCTGGAGGCAGAAAACCGCTGCCTCCAGCTATTGAAAGCTAAAGGAAAAGGGGACTTGCTAATGGAATATAATGAGGCAAAGGAAAAAATCGTAGAAGCTCTTCAAAAGAAGCAGAAAACAAAAACTAAGTTTTATTTCAACGATCTTGCAAAGATACTCGAGGAAAAACCGCGAGTTGCCAAAAAACTGATAAATCAGATGATTCAAGAACAAGTGCTCGAATACTGGTCCAGCGGCAGCACAACCCTGTATGGACTGACAGGTACAGGCAAACAGGCTGCGGCAGAAGACGAGGCTTAAAAAGTAATTACTTCATTCAGTAACGGCAGATAGATATGAACTTTCCCGGTACAGTTGTTGCAGCTCTGCGAGGAGGATCGGGAAAAACTGTAATGTCCGTCGGCATTATTGCCGCATGGAAAAAGCTTGGGAAAAAAGTAGTTCCCTTTAAAAAAGGTCCGGATTATATTGATGCTGGCTGGCTTGCCTTGGCTGCAGGTCGACCATGCTATAATCTGGACACCTTCCTTATACATCAGAACAAAGTCCTTTCTTCATTCCAATCTCATATTCAAAAAAACGATCTCGCTGTTATAGAAGGAAACAGAGGTCTCTTTGATGGAATCGATACAAAAGGGAGTACTAGTACGGCCGAACTGGCAAAACTTCTTAAATTGCCCGTCATCTTATGTGTTGACTGCACAAAATCAACGCGGACAATGGCCGCTGTGGTACTTGGTTGCATACAGTTCGATCCCAAGGTTAAAATAAAGGGGGCCATCTTAAACCGGATTGCCGGCGCCAGGCATGAAAATATTTTAAGAAAAAGTATTGAAGAGCATTGCGGGATACCTGCACTTGGTGCGGTGCCTAAATTAAAAGAATTAAACTTTCCTGAAAGGCACATGGGACTGGTACCAACGCATGAACATGCGTGGGCTCAGGAATCGATTGCAGCGATGGCTAAAATTGCTGAAAAATATATAGACCTTGAAACAATCGAAAACATTGCCCGTACAGAATCGTTATATAACCAGGAAAAAATAGAACAGAGTCAGGCATCTGTAAGCGTGCTAAGCGATGAAGATTCAAATGAAAACCGTCCCAAAATCGGTATTGTCAAAGATTCAGCGTTTCAATTTTACTATCCTGAAAATATAGATGCTCTTCATTTGGCGGGCGCTGACAACGTTTTTATCAGCCCGCTAAGCAGTGATAAAATACCACAGGTAGACGCCCTTTATATTGGCGGCGGATTTCCGGAAACACATGCCGAAGTTCTGGCTGAAAATAAAGGGTTTCGAAAAGAGCTAAAGTCTCTCGCGGAAGACGGGCTTCCCATATACGCTGAATGCGGCGGGTTGATGTTTCTTGGAGAAGAACTGATTTTGGATGAAAAAGTTTACCCTATGGCCGGTGTGTTTCCGGTTATTTTCGGTTTTTCCAAGAAACCTCAAGGGCATGGATATACAGTCGTCGAAGTTGAAAATAAAAACCCCTATTTTAAAATAGGTACGGAAATAAGAGGGCATGAGTTTCATTATTCAAAAGTGTTAAAGTGGGATGGCGATGATAGCGATCTGGTATTTGTTATGAAGAAAGGAAAAGGTTTTAAAGATCAAAGAGACGGCCTTTGTTATAAAAATGTTTTTGCAACATACACGCACATTCACGCGCTTGGTACACCCGAATGGGCAAAGTCATTTGTTCGGGCAGCGGTTTTGTATAAAGCTAAAAAGAAAGGGCAGGCCTCTTAGAAGACACCCGCCCTGAATATTTATTCATATGAAGTGTTATTTTTTAGGATGACACTTGGAACACGTTTGTGGAGCTTTTTTGGTTTTGTTCGCTTTGTTAAATTTCTTATGGCAGTCCTTACAATTGTAGTGAAGTGCCTCAGCATGATACGCTAAACGTTCTTTCTTGGAAAGTTTGGGAGCGTCCTTCCCTTTTGGTCTTCCTCCCGGTTTTTTGTGACACTCAATACAATTTTGAACGTTGTCACCTGCCTTTAGATTGTTCAGTGGTTTGCTGTTAGCATCATGATGACATTCACCACAGCCTGCTTTATAATCCGTACTGTGTTTCTTGTGCGAAAATTTTACAATCCCTTTCGCGTGTTTCGCATAAGCTTTATTGTTCATCTCTACTACATCTGGAACTGCGTTCCCAGCGAAGATCCCGGCCGATACAAGCAGAAAGAGAATTCCTGCAAAACCTGAAATAAGTAATAGATATCTTTTTTTCATAAGACTGTATGCCTCCTTTCAGTGTTCGTTAAAAGTTTAATTTATTATTTTAGCTGTCTATATCAATAGCGAATAGGGTTGTCAATGTTAAAGAAACGAATAGCTTAAGTGTTTGTATCTTTGTCTTTTTCCTCTTTTGGCCGTTTTTTGCCAAAAATGATAGCGCCAAAAATGCTGAGTTCATATAAAGCCATCAAGGGAAACGCCATCATAATCTGAGAAACAACATCCGGGGGCGTTAAAATAGCAGAAGCAACAAAGAATAAAAGAAGCGCGTATTTTCTATTTTTTCTTAGAAAATCAACAGAGACAATACCCAGCTTTGCAAGAAACGTAATAACGATCGGCAGTTCAAAAGCAAGACCAAAAGCAAGTAATAATTTCGAGGCAAAGTTTAAATATTCCCGCATGGATGGAAGCGCCTGAATGTTTTCGGTAGCAAAACTGAGGAAAAATTTAAATCCAATGGGAAATACAATAAAATATCCAAATAAAGCTCCGCATACAAAAAAGATCGAAGAAACAATGATAATTGGCGTAAGTGTCAGCCGTTCGGTTTTATAAAGTCCAGGTGCTACAAACATCCAGAATTGATATAAAATAATTGGAGAGGCAAGCATAATGCCGGACAGCAATGCCGCTTTTAAATAAGTAAAGAATGCTTCTGGCAAACCTGTGAAGATAAGTTTGCCGTCATACTTCATTGCCGAGATCAATGGTTGAGTTAATATATAAAATAGTTTTTCTTTAAATCCGTAGGAAAGAACAAATCCTATACCGATAGCGATAAAGCAGCGAATAAGGCGTTTTCTGAGTTCTTCCAGATGGGCAGTAAAAGGAATTTTATCGTCTTCAGTCAGCATCAGTTGATTTGTCCGTATCTTTTTTTTCAGGCTCTTTTTTCGGTTCTTTTTTTATATCGGTATTATCAGAAGTGGAAAGCGGCTCGTTATTTAATGACGGTTTTATATCAATTGTTTCTTTAATATCTTTGTTCATTTCATCAAACGCCTGCTTTACATCATTTAATTCATCATCGATTCCCATTGATTCTTTAAAGTCAGTAGTGGCTTTTTTAAACTCATTAAAGGCTCGTCCCAGCCCTTTGGCTATATCCGGTAATTTCTTGGGTCCAAGAACAATAAGCGCGATAACAAGAATCATAATCATTTCAGGCATACCGATGCCGAACATATTACACTCCTAATAAGTTTCCATCCATAAATGGCCCTTTTCCGCAATCTCTGCGTCAATCTTCGGAATCGCTTGTGCGACGTACAACTGAGCACGACTCCGCGCAATTCCTTGATTTCCTTGACCTTGCGAAAAACCACTCATTTATGAATTGGAAACATTTTTAAGTGCCCATTTTTGGCGTTGAATTAATGGATGAGCACTCATAAGGTTATTAATGGTTTTGATTATGTATATTATAATTATTGATTAAAGGCCATAGAGAAGTACTTATTTTATCTATATGTGTCAAGAATATGTTCACAATTAAGAATATAGTATAAACACTTAAGGTTCTGGTTTTAAAATTAAAAAATATAAACTGCCGGAGTGCTTCATATATCCTGCAGCAATTTCAGCATAAGACCCATTGCCCCAAAATAGATCCGCCCGGCCCGGCCCCTGAATAGCGCCCCCGGTATCCTGATTTAAAACAAATCGCGCTAAATTGACCCACCTGTGAATTTTCGCGTCACCATCAATAACGGGTATCTTCGTCTCAATAAAAGCCAGGGCACTTGAAGGGAAAATTGCCCTGTCAAGAGCGATTGATCTGCCCGGTGTTAGTTTGACTTCCAGGCATCCATAAGGGCC
>JAFDFT010000278.1 GCA_019309685.1 Deltaproteobacteria bacterium | reverse complement strand
TTGGATGGATCCAGCTAGTGATGCAAGCGGATTTTTAATCTCATGGGCGAGTCCAGCTCCTAATTCGCCAGCAGCAGCCATTTTCTCGACCCGTTTCACATGCTCTTCCATTGCCATAAGGTCTTTTTTGGTCTTCCTAGCCTGCTCCGCGAGAAGACTACTTAAAAATGCAACAGCAAAACAGGCAACCATTGTAATTAACACTTTATAAATAACATGTGTCCACGTGTAATTTATGGCGACAATTCCACCTTCAATAATAAACGGTTTAAAAAAACCATAAAATTCTAAATCGACCATAAGACCGTACTGAATACTGCAAAATGCGGCCATTATCATACTCCCCTTTCGGTAAAGGAGCATGCTTGAATAGATAATTACAACAAGATACAGGAAGGAAAAAATGCTGGAGAAACCGCCCGTGACAATAATTATTAGTGTCACAATCAACGTATCAATACTGATTTGTATAGATGCAAAAGCAAGTTCGCGCTTTACTCTGTTTAGAAGCAGTGTATAAAAGAAGGAAAGAAGAAAGATCCCTGAGATTAGCCCGTAAAGAATCAAAAGAGGGTTATCTTTAGGCCCGGGACTTTCACTGATCTGAAGAATTGTCATGGATCCGAGCAAAAGGGAAGTAAAGACAACCCTGCCGAACATAAGCCATTTAAGCCGGTAGTACAGTTCACCTTTTTGCTCGACAGAGTATGTATTCATTCTAAGGTGATACCGTTAGCGGATGAGATATTTAGTTTGCATATAAAAAGTAAAGTAAACAACTGTAAAGTTTTTTCGGAACTCACCGAAGCATAATATATATTTTTTTTAGTATATTTTACTTGTTTTTTCCGTACACTTTAGAAGCTATCCTGAAATTGCGCCGGCCATTTTAAATATTGGGAGATACATGGCAATAACTAATCCACCGATGGTCACACCCAGAAAAACAAGCATAAACGGTTCAATCAATTGCGTTAAGTTGTCAACAGCCTGGTCAACTTCTTCATCGTAAAAGTCAGCAATTTTTTCAAGCATAGAGTCAAGTGCCCCTGTAGATTCTCCGACTGCAATCATCGAGCACACCATGGATGGAAAAACCTGGGTTTCAGCAAGCGGATCAGCCATGGTACGGCCTTCAGCAATACCGGATCGTACAAAATATATCGCCTTTTCTATGGTCATATTTCCCGCTGTCTTAGCAACAATATCCAAAGCTTCTAAAATGGCGACACCGCTTCCCAGCATTGTGCCCATTGTCCGTGTGAATTTGGCAACTGCAACTTTGCGCAGCAATTCCCCAAAAACCGGGAACTTCAGAATAATATCATCGATAACCTCCCGCCCTTTAGGTGTTTTGTACATTCGTCTAAAGGCAAATATAAATACAATAAGTGCAATAACAATAAAAACAATATTGCTCTTTGTGAAATTGCTGGCAGCAACAACCATTTGTGTCGGCAAGGGTAATTCGCTGCCAAAGTCCTTAAACATTTCCTGAAAAACGGGAATAACAAACACAAGAATGATGGCAAGAACGACAATGGCAATCAATAGGGTAACAATGGGATATGTCATTGCCCCTTTTACCTGCGCTTTAAGTCTGGCTGCTTTTTCCATATGCGCGGCCATGCGTCTTAAGATTGTATCGAGTATACCTCCAGCTTCTCCGGCAGCAACCATATTCACGAAAAGATTATCAAATACGTTGGGATATTTTTTCAATGCCTCCGCAAGTGTTGATCCACTTTCAACAGAGCTTTTAACATCATTTAATATCTTTTTAAATGTCTTGTTTACCTGCTGGGTATACAAAATTTCCAGGCACTGTATGATGGGCAAGCCGGCATCAATCATCGTTGAAAACTGCCTAGCAAACAAAATGACATCTTTTTCCTTTACCCGAGGCTGTAAAAAAGCAATCTCTTCTAAAATATCCTTGGGCTTTGGCTTGATCTTAGTAGGCTTGATTTTCATCCGTTGAAGGTTAGTTGTAACTATTCCTTCGTTTGGCGCATCCATTTCTCCTTTTTGAGTTTTCCCAATTCTATTAGTTCCAACCCACAGATAAACAGGCATGGTTGATCCTCCTTTTAATTTCAGAACATACGAACAACTTATATGCTATTTATAATAAATCCCGTAAAAAGATTAATAAAAAAGTCTAGTTAATGTTAATAATGTCTTTAATACTATGATTTCATCATATAGAAGACACCTCTAGACATCTTCTGCTTTTCTATTTCTCCTTTTTTATTCAAGACCTCGAGATGCCTTTTTGTTTCAGAAAAGCGAGTGCCCAGAATCTTTGAAACATCATCCGCTGTACATGGTCTGCGTTTTATCGTAGATAACAGATGTTGATGAAAATTTCCAATATCCTTTTTCTCAGTTGGATAAATTTCTTTTTGTCCGATGAAACCAACGTCGCCAAGGATATCTGCGACCATTTTTAACTTCTCTTTATCAGCTGCTTGAACCCATTTTTCAGTACCAGGCCTGTCAAGTGAATTCACATGGATATTATCCGGATTAATACTTTTTAAAACCTCATTTATTGATTTTATTTCAGCCTCACCATCATTTATGCCCGGAACCAAAAAAAATTCGATCCATAACTGTTTCTTTAAAATTTTCTTAAATGAAATAAGTCCATCGATAACAGTTTTTACATTCAAATCCGAATGGGGTCTGTTTAATTTGGCAAAGATGTCCTCAGATACGGTATCAACAGACACTTTAACAATATCAATATCAATGATATCTTCTCTAACTTCAGGGTTGCCAAGCAGAGTCCCGTTCGTCAGCAATGCGATCTTATACTGCGGGAATTTATTTTTAATGAAATAAATAATTTCCCTAATACGGCTGTGCAGTAATGGTTCTCCAGACCCTGAAAAGGTGATATGATCCAATTTCGGATCACCAGATAAAAAATAATCAAGCTCCTTTTTTATCCTGTCAACAGGCGTGTACTCATCTCGCTGCAATGTTAGACACGTTGTCTTGCCACACTCACAGTAAATACAATCCAGCGAACATGTTTTATGCGGCATCAGATCCACACCGAGAGATACGCCCAACCTTCTCGAAGGAATCGGCCCAAAAAGATGTTTATACTCCTGATGCTTCCTGCCCATTATTTTCATTCAATCAATATAGCATTTTTTATCTTTTATTACCATAATTTAAATGAAACAACAATATCTTTAAAAATTTATACAAAACGCGCTCATTCTATATCTTGGAAAATATATAGTTGGTTTCCATCCACAAATGCTCCCTTTTCTCAATCTTCCGCCTACACCAAGGCTGTGGTAGTATAAATTGTGTCGCTCTTCAGGAGTTCTTATGCGATGTACCTAAGTACATCTCCGTACAATTCCCTGCTTTCTCTGGTCCCTGTATAGCTGAACAAAAAATAACCCACCTCTGGATTTGAAACATTTTTATGAGCCCAAACTTTTAAAATTGAGTGAATGGTTGGATACAGGTTGCATTTAATACATCTTAAAAAAACGGTATTATTATATGTTTCGGCAAATTACACTAAAATCTTGAGTGAAAAATCATAGACCAAATAAATTCTATGTAATCACACTTTTAATTATACCCATGTTTAACTTGAACTTGATAATCTGTTCCATATATGCGAAATATTAAATAAAATCCGATCAACCCCGAGCTTATAAGAGGCTTAGCCTCACCGTTCGGGATGTTCGACAAAGATTTGGGTAAACGGTTTTAAATATCCCATCCGAAGAATTGGGCCGAAAAATTGGGAGAAGAGCTATACGATTAAAATATCCATATACCTTGAACAATTTAAAAGATATCGAAAATAGACGTCATCGTGCCTCAAAAAAACAAGTACATTAAAAAAAACCGTACCATCATTACCAGCCATATGAATGCTGACTTTGACGCGTTCGCTTCAATGCTTGCCGCAAAAAAACTGTATCCGGACGCACTTGTTGTTTTCCCGGGATCCCAGGAAAAAAATTTACGAAATTTCTTTATTCAATCAATGGGATATCTTCTGGACATGACAGATATTAAGGATATTGACCTTAAACATGTAAAACGACTGGTTCTTGTAGATACACGACAAGCGAGTCGAATCGGCAAACTCTCTTCATTGCTGGATAACAACAATATCGATATTCACATCTATGATCATCATCCAACCATGGCAAACGATGTAAAAGGAGATGTTGAAGTTATTCAGAACACAGGTGCGACGGTTACCATCCTGACGAATATTCTCAAGGATAAAAACGTTGAAATCACACCGGATGAAGCCACCATTATGTGTCTGGGCATTTATGAAGATACAGGGTCCTTCTCATTTCCATCCACAACCGAAAAGGACTTTCTTGCTTCCGCCTTTTTGCTGTCAAAAGGTGCCAATTTGAACATCATCGCCAACCTGACATCCAGAGAACTTAATCCTAAACAGATCGAACTTTTAAATGAAATGATTCAAACGGCA
>JAFDFT010000277.1 GCA_019309685.1 Deltaproteobacteria bacterium | reverse complement strand
TTTTTACCCTTGTATATACCAAAATGTCCTTCGCACAGTATGTCAGCTTCAAGTGACAGAAGCAGTTTGAGGGATTTTAAGTAGTCTTTCTTATTCGACAGAAAGCTTGAATCAAGAGGGCCGTGCACATCCTGTGCAAAGAGGACTTTTTTCCCTTCAGACTCGGTCAAATAAACCACCGATCCGGGAGAATGCCCCGGGGCATGGATGGCTTCAATATTTCTACCGCCCAAATTAATAATTTCTCTGGAGCCGGTTAATTTCCTGTGAACGGAAAAAGGCTTAAGGCTTGATCCATACCATTTTGCAGCAGTTACCGTATCATTTCCCTGTTCAAGATATTTAGCATCAAGTTTATGAGCGATAATTTGGCATTGGAATTCGTCTTTTATGGCCTCCGCTCCACCGGTGTGATCAAAATGGCAATGTGTTATTAAAAGATAATCGATTTGTCGTGAACTGATACCGCATACCTTAATATTGTTTATGACTTTATCCAGACTTAGACCACAGCCTGCGTCAATAAGAGCAGCGTGCTTTCCAAAAACAATCAAATAGATTGCTGCATCTTCTGAGGAAAATCCACTCCCGCCCACCTGATATATTTCATCGGTAATCTTCATAAGATTTAACCTTTAAAAAAACGCTTAACTGTTTTCACTTTACCGCAGGAACAAAAAAAGAAGAACTCCGCCGGCAATCATGGCGGCACACAACAACTGACCCATGGAAAACGACAAAAGGGCGCCATTCAGATTTAAAGTGTCCAACATTAACTAAATGGCAACTACTCACGTAGTCAGGCTGAAGCTGTTTAGATTGAAGACTGAAGGGGTCACCCATGCTTCGCCTCCTGCTACGCAGGGCAAGGAAAAGCACGATTGCAGTACTTTGGCGGAATGTGATTTTTGCATCAAACATGGCTTTAAAAACAGTCTTCAGCCTTCAGCCTATACACCTGAGTTACACTAAATGTAATATAAGCTATTTGTACAATATAAATCAAGAATAGATGCTCTGCACACTTTTCACGTCAATTTGTTTGATAAAATTTTAAATTGATGTCCCCTAAGAACACGCATTTTGGCCTCAAAATGAGTCTCTTAAGACCAAAAAAGACCATATTATTCACTCTAACCTTGGAATAACAACCCTTAGCGTGGCTCAAGCCCCATCTATTGCGAAATGATCTTCCAAATGCGTATTTGTCAAGATTCACCTTTCGTCCTGTTCCGAGCATTCTTTGTCTTTACCTTTCGAACCCCAGTGTGAGCGGCCAGGTGGCCTTTGAGTGGTCGGCGCCGGAGTCGTCAAACACAGCAATAGCAAAGCTGTATTTCTTCAGTGGATTAAAGATCACATCGTCTTCATGGCCGGTATCAAGCTTGCGATATAGCATAACCGTCCAACCACCCTCGTCATAGCGGCTTTCCGCTTTGACGTCAAATCTGGAGCCGGTGGGTTGGCGGGGAAGACGGTAAGGTATCACATCTCCTGTCTTAAAAATTGAATAATCTGTGATCTTTATTGCTTCCTCCAGCAGGAGAAAACCAGGAACCGAAGGTTTTTTACGTGGGTCCTGCATATAAAGGGGCCTGGATTTGTCCGGGGTTTCGTTTTTAACATCACCGCCGGTACCTTTGTCTTTGCGGCGTCCGGTTTCCCGGTAGGATCCGGTTGGATTGCCGGCCAGGTTGAGCCAGGCATCGTCTGCATGGTTGTACGGATCGGACCGGGCAGCCTTCCAGTGCCATAAATCACCCGTTTCAGCTGCGGTTCGCGTGGCAAGTTTCCAGTTTTTTTTCGGTAAATCAGCAGGACTGTGGCAGGTTACGGCACAACCCCGGGTGGCAAACTTGTCAATCCGTGTAATCTCAAATAAAAGAGCAACCCGGTCCTCGTTACCCTTTAGATGATACCACGTTTGGCCATCAAATTTCCAGGATTGTTTTATGACACTGCGGGTAGGGTCATTCCATTTTAAAAGAAAGTAGAGGTAATCCCGGGTATAGAGCGCACGAACTTTTACAAAACCCTCTTCATCGGCATAGATATCTCTTCCTTTTACCGAAACTTCAATCTGTGAAGCTTTCAACCACACCGGGTCGTCGATTCCAGCAGGAGCTCGATTTACACGTTCGACTGCGACGGTAAGTCGATGCGCCCTTGCCGGGCGCATCGAATAAAAGGCCCAGCCGCCAAGGGTAATGATTATTAACAGAAACAGCCAGATGAGATTTCTTCGACTCATCGGTCACCTCCTTAAAGCCATTTTTTAAACCAATACGTCAGTATTCCAATTCAGCCATCGTAGCCGGCTTGCCCCGCTACGCATCAGGCGTAACTTCGAAGGCCGGACAGACTACTTTAGCGAAGTCGGCTGTTTCAACATACCAGCCAGTTGACCTATAGACTGTCACATATTAAATTTCACAGCGTTATCGGTGGTCGGCGTATTACAATACAACCTCCTCCCTTTATCCTTGTGAAATTTAATATGTGACAGTCTATATGATCTGGTCGACACACTTTCGGAGTTAATCGACACCAGGACCTGTGAACCCGGATTCTTTACTCTGGATGGGGTTCTCCAAAATGTTCGATGTAACCCATTACCGATAAAACCAGCATAGAAACAATAATAATGCTGGCAATGACTACCACCATTTTACGCTTGCGGATATTACGCTCCGGTGAGCGGTCAAGGAAAGGCAATGCAATGAGCAGACCTGCCAGCAAGCCGGGAACAACGGCCGAGCCAATTACAGTCAGAGAACCTTTGAATATTGCCACCAGCTGGTTTAAAAACAGTACCCACCATTCGGGCTTGGGCACATAGGTGGAATCTGTCGGATCCGCCGGATCGCCCAACGGAGGCGGCCAGTACCACGAGATGAATCCAAGTATGATTGTAACCAGCAAAAACAGAACCAGCCAACGATTGACCATATCCGGCAGAAACGGTATCTTCAACCGGGGTAAACTGCCGTCGGAAAGCGGCTCTGAAAGTCCGCGATGGGCGATCAGATGGAAATGAACCGCAATCAGAAAGATTAGAACCCCGGGCAGAAAAAGGATGTGGAGAACATAAAACCGGGTCAGCGCAACGATGCCGGTTAGGGGACCACCCTGGAGCAGACGGACAAACAAATCTCCTAAAACAGGAACTGTTCCGATGATACTCAGGCGCACCTGCGTCGACCAGTAGCCTTTCTGATCCCAGGGCAGCAGGTCTCCGGTGATGATGAATAACGGTACAATCAGCATAATCACCACCCCGGAGATCCACACAAGTTGACGGGGCGCTTTATAGGCGCCTAAAATAAAGGCCCGCATTAGATGCAGCCCCATGACAACCAGGAGTAGATTCCAGGCATAATGATGAATGCCTTTGACAACAGCGCCAAAAGGGAGATTAAAGAGCACAAAATCGACGCTGTCATAGGCGGCACCGGGAACCGGCGAATAGTAAAGCGAAAGAAACGCTCCGGATAAAAAGAGCAGGACAAGCAGAACCAGTAACAGGGCACCAAAAAACCGGCTCCAGGTGAGAGCATCTTGCGGTACGCTGCAGGCTCTAAGTCGCTCCACAAACGTTTTTAATGCCAGAAGTTCAAGCAAAGATTGTGATCTATATTCGGAATTTATTCTCACGGCATTCTTCCACTGATCGTTAGCTTATCGTTTGAATTGCAGTGTAATGACTTCAGAATCGTATGAGTCCTCATCTCCGGAATCGTCAAACAGGGCCATGGCAAAATTATATTTTTTTCGTGGGTTAAAAGCAACGTCGTCGTCATGGCCGGTATCCAATTTTCTGTAAAGCATAACAGACCATCCGCCATTTCCATAACTGCTGACTGCTTTAATATCTCCACGGGATCCCTTCGGCATTTTGGGCAACCGGTAGGTAAGGGTATCCCCTGTCTTGAAGACGGAATAGTCACTGATTTCCGCAGATTGGGCGGCCAACAAAATACCGTGTTTGCCAAGGAGATTGCCGGAGGCCGGCATATACATCGGTTTGGACTTGTCTGCGGTCATGTTTTTTTTATCCCCACCCTTGCCAGCGTCACTTTTACGTCCGCCCTTTTTATCCCCGATTTTAGTAAGATAGGTGTCATCGGCAAATCCGGCAGGATCTGAACGGGCCGCTTTCCAATGCCACAAATCGCCTTTTTCGGCTGCAGTTGCGGTGCCGAACTTACCCTCCTTGGCGTTTGTTGCGCCCGCAGGTACGTGACATACAACAGCGCAGCCCTTGGTGGCAAAATTGTTGATGCGGTTGATTTCCAGAAAGTAAATGTCATTATTTGTATAGACGGCTTTCGTAATTACGCTGGTCTTTTTACCGGAGAAATTTTCTTTGCCTTCAAAAGGAACCTGGATCGCCTTGGCCTTTCCCCAGGCTGAATCGTCCGGTCCGGCCGGTGCGGTTTTGACCTTTGCAGCAGCAAGGGCTTGTTTTGAAGCACTCAAAGCCTCGTCTGAAAACACGAGTGTGCCGCTTAAGACCGGCAAAACGATGAATATAAAAGTGATGACGAATCGATAACGCATGATAGTCTCCTTTCGTAAAACTGTTAAGAGTTAATACTGATGGCGTCGTAGAAAGTCCCATTTACTGCGTTGCAGCGATTTTTCAGACACTCGGCATACTACATGTATTTCCTCGTCTCTAAAAAACCACTGCGCCTTTTTATCCCGCTGATTTTTAGCGGGGGTATATGGAACTTGGAACGATGCCATCGGTTATACTTTTTACGAGTTCATCAATACTGATGAACTCGTAAAAAGTCCGATTTAGACGGTCAGATAGACAAGCAGATTGCCGTCTTCTATCTTATGTTTTAGTTCCGTAAGGGGCCTGGTTGGAGGCCCGGATACGGGGCGGCCGTCGGCGTTAAATCTGCCCGAATGACATGGACAATTGAAAGTTCCGGTTTCTTGCTGCCAGATTACATTGCAAGCCAGATGGCTGCAGGTGGATGAAAATACCTTAACCTGAGCGCCCTTCTCTGACCTGGCCCATACAAACCCGCGTTGGGGAAGAACCAGCCAGCCGTCTTTCACCATGAATTCG
>JAFDFT010000276.1 GCA_019309685.1 Deltaproteobacteria bacterium | reverse complement strand
GATGTGAGTGTGCCCGGCGAGTATTTGCTGGCGCTGGGACCGGATGCGGATGCGCTTTTGCAGGCTCTGGAAGAAAGGGCCGCGGTAGCTAAATGCGCAGAGATGCTCGGTGGCATGCAAATGGCCTTCGACATGAGCGTGGCCTATTCAAAGGAACGTGTGCAGTTCGACCGCCCTATCGGTTCCTTCCAGGCTATTCAGCACCATTGCGCCAACATGGCCGTTGAGCTGGGTAGTTCCCGGTATATTACAAGCCTTGCCGCCTGGAATATCTCTCAGGGGCTTCCGGCGGCCAGAGAGGTGTCCATGGCCAAATCGTATACCAATACGGCATCCAACTTCATTACCAAGCTTGGGCACCAGATTCACGCGGCCATATCCTACTGCGACGAACACGACATGCACCTTTTCCTTCGCAAGTGCAAGGCCGCCTCGATTGCCTTCGGCGACACCGAGTATCATCTGGATAAAGTCGCCGGGGAACTCGGCCTCTAACTTGGGTCGTAAAAATTGCGGATAGAGAAACTGAGTGTGACCTTTAACAAATAGGACTTACTCTTTTTTAGAGCGATCAAAAAGGTAACGTTTATGTATAAAGAAGAACGATTTAATAGTATTAGCCACTTGGTTGGCGCAGTAGGCTCGATGGTTGGCCTGGTTTTTCTAGTGGTAATAGCTTCCCGTCAGGGGGATCCTTGGAAGATCGTTAGTTTTAGCATATACGGTTTAACTCTCGTAATGCTTTATGTGTTTTCAACGCTCTATCACAGTTTGTTTGGAAAGGCTAAAGTCTTTTTCCGTAAACTAGACCACAACGCAATCTATCTCTTGATCGCGGGGACGTATACGCCTTTCACATTGGTAATGCTTCGTGGTGAATGGGGTTGGTCGTTATTCGGAATTGTCTGGGGCCTTGCTGTTCTTGGGATTGTGCTTGATTCACTGCCTCGAAAAGGACGCCGTGTTTTTCCCATTATCATATATCTTTTTATGGGCTGGATGGTTTTGATTGCGTTCAAACCTTTATTAAAGGTCTTCCCACCGGCAGGCCTTATTTGGCTCTTTATAGGAGGATTTTTTTACACCGCAGGTATCTTTTTCTATGCCAAGGGTAAAAAAATCCCTTATTTTCATGGGGTTTGGCATCTATTTGTGCTGACCGGCAGCACTTGTCATTTTTTTTTAGTGCTTCTTTACGTCGCTTAATCCGAGCAACCACCTCCCGCCTTTTCATGCCCGCTTACGTGTCACCATTTCCTGGTATAATTAGTGCCCATCCATTAATTCAGGTAAAAAATGGGCGCCCAAAAGTTTTTCCACTTCATAAATGAACAATTTTTTGCAAGGTCAAGGAAATCATGGAATTATGCGGAGGTGTGCTCTAGTACACCACACAAGCGATTCCGAAGATTTATCCGCCTCTCCGGCGTGCTGCAGCTTGTCACGCCGTAGCCTTGGCGTAGGCGGAAGGTTGCGGAAAAGGGCCATTTATGGATGGAAACCAATTAGAATAATACCTCTCGTATAATCCTTGACAGTTTCAATCCTGAAAAATCAAAAATCTTGATAAAATGCTACCGATGAACCGTCATAAATTCCTTAAATTTCAGGATTATAATAAGTTTAAAAAACTCATATGGACTATGTACTGTTGTCAAGTAGACGTGTTCCGTGTATGATTCACATTGATTTATAGGACTTGAAAAAAACAAATCAATAGTATTCAAGGAGAAACAACAAATGAAAGATTTTAATGGTAAAATCGCCGTGATAACCGGAGCTGGTACGGGTATGGGGCGGGCATTGGCACTCCAGCTTGTTTCGGAAGGCTGCGGCGTAGCAATATGCGATGTTCTGATGGACAACCTGGAAGAAACTGAGAAGTTGTGTAGAAAAAGGGCCGCAAAGGGCTCTCTTTTTACCGCCCATGAATGCGATGTGTCCGACGAAAACCAGGTCACTGCCTTTTGCGATGCGGTAAAGCAGCAGCACAAAACCGATCACATCAACCTCCTTTTCAATAATGCCGGAGTTGGGGGCGGCGGTAGCTTTCTCGTGAATGAACGCAGCGAGTGGGACAGGGTTTTCGGTATTGACTGGTTTGGCGTTTACTACTGCACGCGTGCTTTTATGCCGTTGTTAATGGCCAGTCAGGAAGGACACATCATCAATATAAGCAGTGTAAACGGATTCTGGGCCTGTCTGGGTCCCATGGGCGCCCATACCGCTTACAGCAGCGCCAAGTTCGCTGTTAAGGGATTCACCGAAGCACTGCAAGTCGATCTGCGTATTAACGCTCCGCATGTGAAAGCATCAGTGGTAATGCCCGGTCACATTGGTACCGATATCGCCATCAATTCCAGTAAAGTTCTGGGTGTGAACAGTGTAGAAGAAATGACGTCCGAAGAATTAACGCGGTCGCGTGAGAGAATGCAGCGGGCGGGAGTACCCACTGAAGGATTAAATGATGAAGAACTCCGGGCGATGATAAAGCAGCTAAGGGACGACTTCCGCGATACTGCCCCTGTGACATCGGCTCAAGCTGCTGCTGTTATTCTGGATGGTGTTCGGAATGAACAATGGCGGATCCTGGTAGGAGAAGATGCACAGTTTTTAGATCAAATGGTTAGAGAGAATCCGGAAACGGCTTATGAAATATCCTTCGCGGAAAAGCTAATGGAAGAACGTGAAAAAAGAGGGGCAGGAAATGTATTAGATGCATTAAAGCCGAGAGAGGAATAATTGTAAAACCTGAATTTTGAACGAACCGGAGACTACCATCTGCGGCGTTACTCAGGGTTCGCAATAGTTCAACTGCACAATCAATTTCGAAGATTTATCCGCCTCAGGCGGTTTGGTGCAGAGATTGCGGAAAAGGACCATTTATGGGTGGAAACCAATTAGGAATAAGTTATGAACGAAACCTCAAATGCCCTTGTATTGTGGATTCTTGTATTGCTTTTCACGGCAGTCGGGCTTTACCTGATCTGGTACACGCGTCGCCGGAAAAAAATGCTCCAAACGTTTTCCAAAACGCATCATCTCCCTATTCGGCCTGAGCGCGAAGAAACGTTACAAAAGACGCTTGACAGCTGTTTTTCCCTTAAAAGCACAAATATGGTTCGGAGTTTTGCCCAGCTATCGAGTATTATTGATGGAGGGTCAATCTGGATCTTTCGTGCAGTAGAACTTCTTGATCTCAATCCGCACGCCCGATCATACTCAACGCATTTCCCCAGAATTGCTGCTTTGTTTAACGCATCAACAAACCATGACGAATTTTTTGTTTTGGACAAATCCATGCGAGCCGCACAAAAACTGCCCGGATCAAAAACTCTTAATTCTGATTTAACTAATATCATAAAACAAATCGCCGCGTCTTGTAATGCGCGGCACCCTTTGTCGGTCACACTCGCACGCGGGCAAGGGCTGATTTATTTTGAACCCCTGGTTACGGGTGGCGAAACATTACGCGATATCGGACACTTATACTGTATCGCAAAAAGGATGCATAAAAAATTCGGATAAAGACATATATGCCTAAAAATGAAACAATAACTGCAAGGCCCCTTACAGTAAGCGTTATTTCCTGGTTTTTTATGCTTTGGGCGATATTTTCAGTGATTCTCAAAGTATTTCTTATCATCAACCCTGAGGCCTATAGGCAAGCTCTGGAACTCGATCAAACACTTTCAACTCAGAGTTTTTTACACGTTCCTTTTTGGTTTCAACTTGCCCACGCGTTCATTGGTGTTCCGATAATAATTGTTTCAAGTATATTTATGCTGAAAGGACGATTATGGGCTTTGATAGTTTTCCTTGTTTGGATATACGGAGTGGTTTTATTAACGCTAGCGGTATCGGGATTGTCTATTTCACTTTATTTTAAATTGTTCACAGCTATTTTGATTACGGTCTTTTTAACCCGGTCGAAACATTTAGCATATTTCTTGAACTGATACGTTATTTTTCTCACCTTCATTTTTAGCGTTGTAATACATGATGAATAGAGAATGAATTGAAAATACCATTTACAAATTCTTCAAAATATCATTGATATTACGAAATGAATAAATTAGGCTTTTACAATTTACCCGTTCTAAATTTAATAAGAATCAATATGGTATCTGACCGCTTTATATATTTCCATTAAAAAGGGGCGACAAAAAATGAAAATACTATTCTATGGTGTTGGACCATTGGGCAGTCTGTACGCTGCCAGGCTTCAAGAGTCCGGGCAGGACGTTTCGGTTCTGGCGCGAGGTCAACGCCTGGCGGACCTTCGCGAATACGGCATCGTGCTGGAAGATGCCGCTTCCGGAAATCGAACTACCACACAGGTAGATATAGTCGATCGGCTCGATCCAAAAGACGCTTATGATCTTGTGGTCGTGCTTATGCGCAAAAATAAAATTTCAGCCATATTGCCGACGCTGGCTGAAAACCAAAATACGCCCAATGTCTTGTTTATGTGCAACAATGTTCTCGGTCCTGATGAGATG
>JAFDFT010000275.1 GCA_019309685.1 Deltaproteobacteria bacterium | reverse complement strand
ATGGAAACTAATTACATATTCCGCCTATATTGTCCACCCACATCATATAAAGCTTGTGTGATTTGGCCAAGAGAGCACACTCTTACCGCTTCCATGAGTTCAGAAAATATATTATCTCCTGCCAAGGCAACCTTTTGCAGCCTTTCTAGAGCATTAGGAGATTTCTTTTCGTTTCCTTTTTTGAACGCGGACAGCCGTTTTAGTTGAGACACCTTCTCTTTTTCAGTTGCGCGTGATAATTCCACAACCTCAGAAAGTTCCGATTGATCCGCATATGGATCCCTGAACGTGTTGACCCCTATTATAGGCATCTTGCCCGTATGCTTCTGTTCTTCATAATAAATCGATTCTTCCTGTATCTTTCCCCGCTGGTACCCTGTTTCCATTGCTCCAAGGACACCGCCCCGTTCAGAAATCCTGTCAAATTCCATGAGGACCGCTTCTTCAACCAGATGAGTAAGTTCTTCAACAATAAAACTTCCTTGATTCGTATTCTCATTTTTTGCGAGCCCCCATTCACGGTTGATGATCAGCTGAATGGCAAGAGCTCGTCGAACAGACTCCGTACTCGGTGTAGTGATGGCCTCATCAAAGGCATTGGTATGAAGGCTGTTGCAGTTATCATATATGGCACAAAGAGCCTGCAAGGTGGTTCGAATATCATTAAACTGAATTTCCTGGCTATGCAGAGACCGCCCGGATGTCTGCACATGGTATTTGAGCATCTGTGAACGCTCTGACGCACCATACTTTTCCTTCATGGCGACTGCCCAAATGCGTCTGGCCACCCTGCCGATGACGGTATATTCCGGATCCATGCCATTTGAAAAAAAGAAGGATAAATTCGGAGCGAAACTGTCTATTGGCATGCCTCTGGACAAAAAGTATTCAACATAGGTAAATCCATTGGACAAAGTTAAAGCAAGCTGCGTAATGGGATTGGCCCCTGCCTCTGCAATGTGATATCCGGAAATCGAAACAGAGTAAAAATTTCGCACATTATTTTCAATAAAAAACTCCTGAATATCGCCCATCATCTTCAGCGCGAACTCGATGGAAAAAATACACGTGTTCTGTCCCTGATCCTCCTTTAATATATCAGCCTGAACTGTTCCCCGCACATTGGATAATACATCGGCTTTGATTTTCTTTATCTGCGCAGCGCCGGGTGCTTTCCCTTTTTCCGATGTGTATGTTACCACCTGCTGGTCAATGGCAGCGTTTAAAAACATGGCAAGCATGATGGGCGCAGGACCGTTAATAGTCATGGAAACAGACGTACTCGGCGCAAACAGGTCAAATCCGTCATACAGCACTTTCACATCATCCAGCGTGCATATACTCACACCAGAAGTACCTACTTTCCCATAAATATCTGGCCTCTCTTCAGGGTCTCGTCCATAGAGTGTTACGGAATCAAATGCTGTGGATAGTCTTTTGGCATCCGAATCCGAGGATAACAGCTTAAACCGCCGATTAGTTCTGGCAGGATCGCCTTCTCCGGCAAACATGCGTGTGGGATCTTCGTCAACTCTTTTTAAAGGAAACACACCCGCGGTGTATGGAAAATAGCCGGAGATATTTTCCTCGCGCATCCATCTAAAAATTTCGCCCGGGTCCTTAAATTTAGGAAGTACGATTTTTGGAATTTTCATATGCGATAAGGATTCATTAAATAACGGCACTCTTATTTCCTTATCCCTAACTGTATAAATCAATTCATCACCCGTATACGCCTTTTTTATACCTCTCCACTTTTTTAGTCCCTGTTTTGTTTCAGGATCGATATTGGCATCAGCCTGTTTGACTTCCTGTTTAAGACTTTTTAAGACTTCATCAGTAGTTTTGTTCTGTTTATTCCTGGCCAGTGTATTCGTTGTTTCTTCAAGATGCCATAGATGTCTTAACGCCTCGGACTGATCCTTTGTTTTCTGGTGATACGTTCGAATGGTTTCTGTGACTTCAGATAAATAGCGTGTTCGTTCCGGCGGGATGATAATTGTTTTTGATGTTGATGCTTTTATTGATGTGTCAGGAAGATTAGAGGAAAATGTTATACCATTTTTCTCTTTGAGCTGATTAAAAATAGCAGTGCATAGCGCAGTCACCCCGTCATCATTGAATTTAGATGCAATGGTTCCAAAAACCGGCATGTCTTCAGAGGATGTACCAAATGCCTGGCGGTTTCGCTGGACCTGTTTTCTCACATCTCGAAGTGCGTCCTCACTACCCCGTTTTTCAAATTTGTTTACAACCACAATATCCGCGAAATCAAGCATATCAATTTTTTCTAATTGCGTGGCAGCACCAAATTCACTAGTCATCACGTATATGGAAAGATCCACGAGATCCGTAATCTTTGAATCCCCTTGTCCGATGCCTGCCGTTTCCGCGAATATAATGTCAAACCCTGCCGCTTTCACCACATCAATCGCTTCAGGAAGTACTTCAGGCACTTCAGTATTTGACTGCCTTGTGGCAAATGAACGCATATACACCCGGGGTGTGCTAATAGCGTTCATTCGTATTCTGTCACCTAGCAGTGCACCGCCTGTTTTTCTTCGGGACGGATCACAGCTGATGATTGCCAATTTAATATCCGTTGTGCTTTTCAAAATACGCTGAATGATCTCATCGGTAAGTGACGATTTCCCTGCTCCGCCAGTACCTGTAATGCCGATCACCTGTGAATTTTTCTTTGCTCTTGTCTTGATGAGTGCTTGTTTGATTGCAGCGAGTTTTTCTTTTTGCTTTTTATTTCCTGCCTTTAACAGTTCAACGATAGACAATGCTCTGGCTACATTTGGTTTGTTTTCAGTGCTCAGTTCCCCAAGATCAATATCGTCAACAGCAAAAACGGGAAAATCTAAGGTCTTTACCATATGATTGATCATGCCTTGAAGGCCCAAAGAGGCTCCATCTTCAGGGGAATAGATTTTAGTGACTCCATAATCTTCCAACTCCTTAATTTCCTCAGGAACAATAACCCCTCCCCCACCGCCAAACACCTTGATATGGTGTGCATGATTCTCCTTTAACAGGTCAACCATGTACTTAAAAAATTCTACATGACCACCCTGGTAACTCGATAAAGCAATTCCCTGCGCGTCTTCCTCAATGGCCGCGTCTACAATCTCCTGAACAGACCTGTTATGACCCAGGTGGATCACCTCAACACCTGTGCCCTGAAGGATCCGCCGCATGATATTAATGGATGCGTCATGGCCGTCAAAAAGAGATGTGGCTGTTACTACCCTGATATTGTTTTTCGGCTGGTATATTGAAATATTCATCTCATAGCCCATGTGAATACATAATATGAGTTAACCTTTTGTTATAATAGTCTTTATTGTATACTTAAAAATTCTATTCACACATTCCGAGTATAAATTTCGTCTGCAGATCAATATAATCTTCTATACTATAGTGGCGTTTGAAAAACCAGCGCCTAAATATCCACATATGTCCTAAAACACAGATATTGTGTGCGGTTATTTCTATAGAGTTTTCATCTAACCGAGGCAGATCTCCATAGGATCGAATCCGGGTGAGTACATCTGAGAACAGTCCAGTAATCCGGAGTTCATTTTCAAGCACTTTTTTCTGCCATGGTGGAAGCAAAGATTTTGTTTCCTGGTACATGAGTAAAATGAAATCAGACATCCAGTCACATACTAAAAAATACTCCCTGATTACCTCAGCCAGAACACTGCGTCCGCCGGAGGCTCTTTCTAAAGCGTCCACCAACCCTTTCTGAACTTCCGAGTGGATCGATTCGCAAACCAGGTACAGTACGTCCTCCTTGCATGCCACATATTCATACAGGGAGCCTATAGCAATTCCCGCTGCCTGTGCGATTTGCCGGGTAGTTGTTTTGTGGAATCCTTTTTTAATAAAAAGCCCGACAGCCGCGTCCGTGATCTGACTACGCCTTCGCTGAACCAGATCCTGATCTTTGATTTGAGTGGGGATTTTTGCCTGATCTTTATCCGTCATCTATTTTCTCTGTAATTGAGGTGGGAAAATACTAATATTTCGAGCGAACGCTCAATCATGATTATCATGTGTTGGTTTTTTTTGTCAAGATTATTGAATATAAGGATTCTTGAATTCAGAGCACCTCGGATTAGAGCGGAAAAAGTATTCTCAACATATTAAAATCTCTGCGCTTCTCACTAAATGACTGTAAAATTCCAACTATCTGTAACCTATTTCAACGTGCGCCATCACCAATAAAACGAAACACTTTTTAAAATTCCTACGCACCTGGAACTCCCATAGCAAGAAATCATTTTTTCGCTTTATAAATCCGTTCCCTAAACATTTAAATTTTAACTTAAAATTATTATGGTTAATAGTATGGATTAACTTCAATATGCTGTCTTAAAAATTTTCACATATCCTCATATTAGCTTAAATCCCCCAACAAGGTGTCATTGCCTACCCGTATATACTAAAAATTCAGGCATCGCTTTTTTAGGAGGCAATGGACTCCCGAAGATAGTT
>JAFDFT010000274.1 GCA_019309685.1 Deltaproteobacteria bacterium | reverse complement strand
CCTGTAGACAGAATTACTACACCGTGCTCAAGTGTATAAGGATTCTCTTCTTCATGATTTTTCAAAATAGCACTAAACTTTCCTGCCTCACCCGATGTGTTTATCACGCTCGTTTTAGTATGAATAGTGATGAGTGGATGCTTTTCAACCATGGAAACCTTTTCATCCAGTAGGGTCTTGAGATTATGCCCTTCCAGGGTATCCTGCAGCCAATTCAAATTTCCCCCCAGTCTATCTTCCTGTTCTAAAAGATCTACACCAAATCCATGATCAGCGATCGAAAGAGCCGCTGTCATGCCGGCAATCCCCCCGCCAATAACCAAGGCCTTCTGAATGACATTAACGGTGGGCGTCGGACTTGAGTCGGCACGTTTCACGCGCGCAAGCCCCATTTTTATGATGTTTTCAACGACATTTCCTGCATTTTCCTTATCAGACACTGACACCAATTGCGTGCGAATATCAACGACATCGATAAACGCAGAGTCAAGCCCTGTCTGATGACTTAGCTCACGTATTTTTTTAACGTAAACATACGGTAGGCAGGCGCCGATCAACATGCGATTTGAACTACTTTTTTCCAAATTTTTTAAAATCGCATCCCATCCTTCGGCCACGCATTCCTTATCCCTAAAAACAATCTCACTCACACCTGGGTCAGTCTTGAGGTGTTTCACCAGCTTCTCTTTATCAAACAGCTCCGCCAATGTCTCTCCACAGGCACAGATAGCAATCAATACCTTTGGCATTTCCTGTGAAACATCTCGATAGGCAATGGTTGATTCTGGTTCCAATGCCAGACTGCCGCCAGAGGAATGAATCACACGGGACGCGCAAAGAGCGGCAGAACTTGCCTGAATAATAGATTCGCTGATATCTTTTAAACCTGAAGATGAACCGCCCAGCAGAATTCCTTCCCGGTGTGTTAAAACAGATGAAAAGGGCTCTGACTGGCAAAAACCCCATTGATTGAGCGGGATGTCAACACTCTTTGCAAAACTCTCCGTGCCGGGTGATGGTCTCTGCCCAACGGATAGAACGACCATATCGAAGCGCTCCTCATGGCATTCACCCATAAAATCTGCGTAACGGATTTTAATGTCGTTGTTTGTTTTATCTTCTTCTACAGAATGAATGCGGCCGCGTTTAAAGGAGATGCCCAGATCATCTTCTGCCTGATCACAATAGCGCTGGAAGGACTTTTCAAATGCCCGCATGTCCATGTAAAATATTGTCGCTTCTACATCACCTCCTGTTTTTTCTTTGGCCAGGCGGGCTTCTTTAACAGCATACATGCAACAGATGGATGAACAAAAGTCCGCGTCTGTTTGAAGATCCCGGGAACCCACGCATTGCAGCCATGCAATCTTTTTTATGGGCTTTCCATCAGACGGTCTTATGAGATTGCCTTGACTAGGACCTGTTCCGCTAATAAGCCTTTCAAACTCCAGACTTGTTAAAACATCAGGATACGTCCCATACCCGTATGTATTCTTTCCACCCGAGGGATCAAAATAGGACACGCCTCCGCTAAACACCACAGCACCAACTTCCAGTTGGCGTTCTGTTGAAACCTCCAGCGCCTCATAAATTTGAAGAATTTTAGAAGTAAACACTTCCGGATCAAACGGTTTTAACAGATAATCAAGCGCCCCTACCTTCATTGCTTCTACTGCTGTTTCTACAGTCGCGTAAGCGGTCATCATTACAATGCAAAGATCCGGGAAATCCTTTTTCGCGTTTTTTAGAACCTCCATACCATCCATTCCCGGCATTTTGATATCTGTCAGCATTATATGATATGATTGTTTTGATAGAAGCGTCAGCGCTTCCTGGCCAGAGCCTGCCATATCGACCGAGAAACCTTCATCCTCAAGCCATTCCTTGAGTGAATCCCTAACGATTAGTTCATCATCCACAATCATAATTCGAAATTTTTTTCGTTCCTCTTCCGGCAATTTAATAGCCCCTGTAGGACATGCTTCTACACAGGCACCGCATCGGGTGCACGCTACAAAATCGATAGTATATGTGTTCGGTATATTGTGAGGAACTGGAAGATATATCGCTTTACGCTTCGCCAGGTTTTCGTTAAACGCGTCCGGAACGTCCACAGGACATACCGCCACACACTCACCGCACCCCATACATAGATCTGGATTGACGGATTCGGGTTTCTGACGCAGCGTTACTTTGAAGTTTCCAGGCTCCCCCTCTATCGAAGTAACCTGTGTGGAGAGCAGAATATCTATGTTTTCATGAAAGAGCCCCTTCCGAAGACAATATTGCGATGACGCATCCCGATTCACCAGGGGAAGCATTTTGCACATACCGCACCTGTCTGTGGGAAACTGATAGTCAAGTTGGCTCAAGATTCCCCCCATGTGCGGTTCTCGATCGGTGAGCGTAACGCCGTATCCTGCTTCAGCCAAATCAAGGGCCGACCGGATCCCGCTAATTCCCGCTCCCACAACAATTGCTGTGCCAATCTTTCTTTTCATAAGATACTCCATATGGCTGATATAAAATCAGGTTTATTAAATAGTATCTCCTATTTAATATCTATTCTATGCCCACTACATTTGCGTACTCTTCTTCAAAAAATTCAGACAATGGCGGATTTTCGTCAAGACTTCTGCCCGCCTCATAATCAAACGCCGTCTGTGTTCGATATGAAAGCGTTCGGAAAAGCTCCACCAGAGAAATATCGTTTGGGCACGCGTTGGAACATTGACCACACCCTACACAGGCAAGGCTGATATGAGCAATTCTGGTGATATGATAAAACAGGGTATCCGTCGGCATCGTAACGCCTCCTTTTCGTTCAGCCCATTGAAGGTATTGTGAAGGATCATGGTCAAAAACATCTGTGACAAAAACACATTCCCTGCAGTAACACACCGGGCAGGCCACCCTGCAGTTATAGCAGTTGACGCAGCCCGACAGGTAAGCACTCAATTTTTCTATGCTCGCTGTGGCCTCAGAAGTTGCTTTAAACATTTCATCACGATCAGCCTTACGTTTAGTTATTAGAGCATCCACAGCCTTTTTTCGTGCCGAAGGGATCGCTGTTTCTTTCAGGTTAAAATTGCTGATGAGTTCTTCTCCTTTTTCTGTTTTTGCTTGAATAAGGAGTTGGTTATGTATATCCACGCCAAACAGCCCAATAGCAATATCCGCATTTTCCGCTACAGGATGTTCGCATACCCTGCAAGCGTGAGATAGTTCTACGTCTGTATCTGTAATTTTTTTATCAGCAAGAATTGCCTGGGTAAACTTCCGTGTCGATTCCATTGGATTTTCACCCGAGAATACAGAATAATCGTTGTTCCCATACGCACCAAGGCAATCGGTTCCGATAATGATAATATCTTCTGTATTTGCCTGCTTGAGCTTAACCAACTCTATAAATGCACGAATTTCACAAGGTCGCAAAACAACCGCCATCTTCCCGCCAGAGGGTTTTCGGGTAAGCCTTGACACCAGTTTTGCTGCGTTTATGGGAAAGGAAGGCGCTAAAGGATCTGCATTGTCCATATATTCAGGATTACTGATCAATACCGGCATGACAGCTTTTTCCCCGGGTCGATGCATGGGGACCAGAACAGCATCCATATCATCCGTTTCGAGTATGGATTTTAAAAAACCCTGAAGTGTTTCCAGAATATCTCTGTTTTTAACATTAAGTGTTGCCGTTTTTGACATTTTCTACCTCCACATGAGTTCCCACTAACCAGTTTTAAAAATTAGCTATTCTGTTTTTGGTCATACGAAAAGTCCATCAAGCGTTTATCCGAATTACCACATTGCTTTTTCCGCAGGGCCAATTTTTTTTACCTGATCAACCATCTCTTTTATAGTATCAGCGAATTGAATACCGTCGCTGGCACCGATCCAGGTTAGCCTCAACCTCTCCTCTTCAAGACCGAATTGATATAATATTTCCTTTAGTAATTTGACACGACGCCTGGCTTTGAAGTTTCCATTGATATAATGGCAGTCACCAGGATGACAGCCGCTGATAAGCACCGCGTCCGCACCCTCCAAAAGAGCTTTAATGACATATTTTGGATCAACCATACCCGTACACATTACTCTGATCAGCCGAACATTGGCCGGGTAGCTTATCCGTGATGTGCCGGCAAGATCAGCAGCAGTATGGGTACACCAGTTACAGACAAAAGCGATAATGGCAGGTTCAAATGTACTCATTTTGTGGTTCCCCTCTAACTAATTGGCTAATAGCCCGTTAATCTCCGCAAAAATTTGCTTTTCCGTGAAATGCCGGATACTGGCAGCCCCGCTGGGGCAATACCCGGCGCAACTTCCGCATCCTTTACACATTGCTTCGTTTACCTCGCAAACACCCTTAAACGTGTTGAACTCGATCGCCGAATACGGACATAGCCCTATACATATCTGACAACCAATACATATTTCTGCATCGATGGATGAAATCATTGGGGCGACCTCCACCTGGCCGGAAGCGCTTAGGGCAAGTGATTC
>JAFDFT010000273.1 GCA_019309685.1 Deltaproteobacteria bacterium | reverse complement strand
TACCGACTGTTGAGCGGGGATTTTTACTGGCGGATTTTTGCTCAATGGAGATAGTCGGGGAAAGCCCTCTGATGGTGTCGTACTTTGGCTTTTCCAGCTGCCCCAGAAACTGCCTGGCATATGAGGAAAGGGATTCAATGTAGCGCCGCTGGCCTTCGGCGAAGATCGTATCAAACGCCAGGCTGGATTTGCCTGACCCGGAGACGCCTGTAAAGACAATCAGATTTTTTTTGGGCAGTTCAACATGGATATTCTTTAAATTATGCTCTCTGGCGCCTTTAACTATAATACGATCATATTCCGTTGTTTTAGATTTTTTTCGCTTTCCGGCTGTTCCCATTCGTTAAATAATTCCTTTTCAAGAGTAGTAAAAGTTAAAGATAAGTCACCATTTAGCAAGGGTCAATTTTTATTTCAACATTCATATGAAATACTATAATTGATCTTTTCCGATACAGCTAGGTTTTTAAGCAAGTTTTTATTTTGACACACTATTCTTTCAGGTGTAGTCTTTATTTTATGCTATATATGAAAAATATGCATATTGTGGTCAGGACTCATTTGATAAGTATTACTAAAATGGGGTGAATTGTTATGGTAAAAAAACAGATTCATTCAATTACCGATGTTTCGGGTATTAAAGTCGGCCATGCCCAGGATATGGAGGCATTGACCGGCTGTACGGTTGTACTATACGAAAAGGGTGCTGTAGGTGGTATTGATCAACGGGGAAGCGCGCCCGGCACGCGTGAAACAGATCTTTTACGCTCAGAAAAACTGGTTAAAAAAGTCCATGGTGTGGTTTTATCCGGAGGGTCGGCGTTTGGTCTGGCGTCAGCTAATGGGGTTGTGCGCTTTTTCATGGAAAAACATATCGGGTTTAACACAGGCGTTGCCCGGGTGCCGATTGTACCAGCGGCTGTCCTGTTTGATCTGGGGATTGGCAGTTCCACGGTTTTCCCGGATGAAAACATGGGGTATCAGGCATGTATCAATGCATCAACGGCTCATCCTGAGCAGGGTAATATTGGTGCAGGGACCGGTGCGACTGTTGGAAAAATCCTTGGCCAGGGCCAGGCCATGAAATCCGGCATCGGAACTGCAAGCGTGAAAATCGGCAAGGGAATAACTGTGGGCGCAATCGTAGCGGTAAATGCCTTTGGTGATGTAATTAATCCTTCATCAGGTGTTATTGCTGCTGGCGCGCGCACAATAAAAAAAGGGCCTGTACGGGTTGGATCAAAAGGATACTTTGCTGATACACTGACCGTCATGAAGACAATGACAGGCCGCTCCATCATGGGTATCGCCTCCCGCATGAACACCGTGATCGGTGTGGTAGCCGTTAATGCCAAACTGGACAAGGGGCAGGTCAATGTCATGGCCAAAATGGCCTCTGCCGGCCTTGCCCGAACCATTCGGCCGGTTCATACCATGTTTGATGGTGACACTGTTTTTACGCTGGCAACCGGAGAAAAGAAAGCGGATGTGAACATTGTCGGGGCTTTTGCCGCGGAAGCACTTGCTCAAGCGGTTGTAAACGCTGTTCGTACAGCCAAGACAGCCGCGGGATTGCCCGCTGCAACAACGGGCTGGGAAAAAAAGAGTAAATAATACATATTGCATATCAGACTTTTAAACATTTTTAGAGAAGATTTAAATAAAAAGGAATTGTTTAGTGACCCAATCGATTCAGCGCAAAGTCGGCATTGCCGCCCTCATTATGATGGCCTCTGTTTTTTTGAGCAGGGTCATGGGGGTATTTCGGGAAATGGTGATTGCCTATATCGGGGGGGTCGGTGGGAGCGTTGATGCCTATCAGGTCGCATTCATCATTCCTGAAATCCTGAATCATATTTCTGCCAGCGGTTTTTTATCCGTTACATTTATTCCGATATTTGCCCGTTATCTTTCAGAAAATAAAGAATCAGAAGGGTGGGAGGTCTTTTCCATTGTGCTTATTGGATTCGGGAGCCTGCTTGTTCTGCTGATCATTACTGCTTTAATTTTCGCGCCTCAATTGGTAAGCCTGCTTGCGCCCGGGCTTACAGACCCAGTGAGACAGGAGACGGCCATACGGATGACCCGAATTATAATCCCCGCCCAACTATTCTTTTTTATTGGCGCGATGCTTATGTCCGTTCAGTTCGCCAAGGAGAAGTTTTTTCTCCCAGCCCTCTCACCATTACTCTATAACCTGGGTATTATCGGAGGCGGATTACTGCTTGGAAAACACATAGGCATGGAAGGGTTTTCCTGGGGGGTACTGGCCGGTGCGTTTATTGGTAATATTCTTGTTCAGTACTATGGTGCCCGAAAAGTTGGCATGCGCCTTTCATTCGCTTTTAATTTAAAGCATCCTGATTTTATCAAGTATGTGAAACTGACACTGCCGTTGATGGTTGGGCTGACCATGATTTCTTCCACAGAAGTATTATTCAGGTTTTTTGGAAGTTTTCTACGTACAGGATCCGTTGCCAGTCTGAATTATAGTTTTCGGGTAATCATGATGTTGGCGGGCTTGTTTGGCCAAGCAGCAGGTGTAGCAGCCACGCCCTTTTTATCCCGGTTGGCAGTTGAAAAACGATTTCGGGAATTAAATGATTTGTTAAACACAGCGCTTCGATATTTAGCTTTGGTGATCCCCTTTTCGTTTTTATTCATGGTTCTTAGAAATGAAGTTATTCTTATTCTTTTTCAGCGGGGTGAGTTTACGTCAACGGCAACGACTGAAACAGCAAAAGCCCTGTTGTTTATGCTGATCGGCGCGTTTGGCTTTTCCGCGCAAATGGTTGCTGTGCGAGGATTTTATGCCATGAAGCAAACCCTTCTGCCCACAATAATTGTGACCATCGCTGTTTTAATAAGCATTCCGTTTTATGCATTGGGTTCGCGTTATTTTGGCATTTCCGGTATTGCGATGGCTATGTCCCTGTCCGCGATTTTAATGTTTTTGCTGCCATATCTTGTTTGGAATAAAAGGAGCGGCAATACAGACGGTAAAGGAGTTCTTGTTTTTTATTCTCAAATGATCCTGCTGGGTATTGGCTTTGGTGTTGTCTTGGAATGGTTGAAAATCAATATTTACGGCTATATTGATGCTGACACTTTTGCAGGTAGTGCTGCTGTTTGCTTGATTCTTGGCTCGGCATTTACGGCAATGCTTATAGCAGCAGGTTATATGTTTAAAATTTCAGAGATCCATGATGGTCTAAGTCGGCTTATCAGTCGAAAAAAAACAGATTAAAGAATGTGAACTGATTAGTTTTATGGAATTTTTATACTGAGCAGATAAAAACAATGCGATAGCAAAGAAGCCTTTTGAAAAGGAGATAGTTATGCAACCTGATTTTTCAACCTTACTTGATAAAATCGAGATCACCCATCCGATCATTGGATTTTATGACGCACCGGATCCTTTGACCTTTGAACCTATCCTCAAACCAAAAGAGGGAAAATGGGCCTGTGTATTTATGTTTTACAAAAAATGGCTGGATGGCCATACATTAATGATCGAAAAGGGAAACTTTGGCTGCGGCGGCGCGGGGTACTGGATATGTAATGTAGAGACCAGAACCCGTGAGGATTTCGTAAAATTTTTAGTGGATGATGAAGGGCTAAAATCAAACCACGACGTGATGAACCACTGGCTGGACTTTCAAAAACCGTATAAGCCTGAGCATCCGTATCTCTTTTTTGGACCTCTCAAAGATGACCAGTACACATACCTGAAAAGTGTCACATTTTATGTAAATCCGGATCAGCTGAGTCTGTTGATACTTGGGGCCAACTACGACAGCGGACCGGATGACCCACCTGCCGTTATTGCTCCATTTGGGCCGGGCTGCGGTCAGATGGTGCAATTTGATGATCTCAATATTCCGCAGGCTATTATTGGCAGCACGGATATCGCCATGCGCCAGTACTTGCCGCCTGAAATCATGGCCTTTACAGTAACAAAGCCGTTATTTGAAAAGTTATGCCGTCTGGATGAGAAGAGTTTTCTGTATAAGCCATTTTGGCAAAATTTAAAGAAGAGAAGAGGGCTTTTAGACACATAAATTAATAGCGATCCTTTCATCTCTAATCATGCTGATAAATAGTCATGGCAAAGTAAAGGGTTCAGGTTTCCCGTTTGTAGATGGATTTCCGCTTTGCTCCAACAAACATCGCAAATCCCGAGGAATGAGCCATTTTTTGAGACTTTTGAAAAATTCTGATTTTTGTTCAAGTTCAAGGAAGGCGATAATTTTAACCACAGGAATACTAAAAGTATTTCGAGGATTAAAATTTGAGCCTGACACAGAAATTGAGCAAAAAGCGGAGTTTTACAAAGTCATCAGAGTTTTCCTACCGGCGCCAGGTAGATTGCAAACTCGTCTTTCCCATCAAGACCCAGCAATTCATCCATATAAGAATTACCCTATGTGCAGCAAGTGAGTAACGCCATTCCATGCGATACGGTATGGTCGTCCAGACAAACGTCACCGCTCCCGTTGCGATAAAGCGCTGGCCAAAGCATGCACTTGTAAGATGTTCTTCCATATCTTTTATATCCGTTATAAAAAGCAGCTCGTTTTTAATAGGCAGATACCGATACAGCCCTTTTTGAACACCTTCCACACGCTTGATAAGCAGATACGTTTCAAAGCTGTGGCGCGCGCCCGCGGATGGAACGGTCCTAAATGCCGGATTCATACCAGCGTTTTGTCTAATACCTTGTGTTGACCATAACAAAAACGCGAGTTCTTCAATACGTAATGATTCGGAGGTGAATCGTCTACGGCTTTTCATATTGGATATCACGGAAAAGAAATCTTTCTTTTTAA
>JAFDFT010000272.1 GCA_019309685.1 Deltaproteobacteria bacterium | reverse complement strand
TTTAATGACTGATTATACGCGATCTTCTTTAATGTCTATACGAACGATCGTACCAGCCCAATATGCTTTGACCGAAACCCCCTTGTCGTTTTTAAGGTCAATACGCTTCATGCCGTCGGCGACTTTTGTATATGCTTCTTGTATTAATTCCATTGTATCCATTTTGCCTCCAAGTGTATAATAAAGAAATGGGCGCACAGAAAGCCGCATATTTCTGTTTAAAATTTTAAATCTGGAAAATCCAGTTGTTTTTGCATCAGGTTTCTAGCTTCAACCAAGTCTTTCTGTTGGTCTGCTTCCAAGCAGTTCCACCAAATAAGCCTATCTTCTATAATTAAATTGGTCATGTCAGACAATGTGCGCAGTTGTTCTCCGGTAAAGGTTAATGTAAATTCATTGGTTTCTGTTGGGTTGTTTGCTTTTGGTGTCATTTATCGATTTCCCTTAAAGAAAAAGAAGGTGCCTTCATCCTGTTAATCTATCCGGGATTATTCTTTGATGCGGGTCAAAGACCAGGAATTTTTTGCTTGCCCGTTCACCTCTGATATTTCATCAATCTTATTATTAATTTCTCCCCACAAGAAAAGAGATATAGCAGTTAGCATGCTGCCGATTAAAATTCCTAAAAGTAAAATTGGTATCATTTTAAAACCTTTTTTATTTGGCTACGGAAACTAAATTTACAGCTTCTTGTCAGGTTTAAGATTAACACTGTTCATACCCACGCCCTGTAGTGGCTTAATTCCCGCAGCCAAACGGTAGCCTCCCGTTTACTTTACAAGGTTTGGTGGTAATTTATTTTTTATGTCAAATGCTTTATCAATACATCCATAAAAGAGTCCACAAACCAGTTGGATGTTGGATCCTGTTTTTTAACATCCAAAGGTTTTTGTTTTTGTGGAAACGAAATATTAGAAGCCGACCAGTCCACATGGTTGTTGGACAAAATCAGGTCCTTGGCTGTTTTGCTTAAATTAAATAGTGGTTGCCTGGTTTCCATGGTTTCTCCCGTTGTAATATTTTCACTCATTATCTTTTTTAAACTCTTTCCATTCGTCGGTTAAACCATAGTGATCGTAGTAAGCTTTTGCCTGGCGCATATACGCTTTATGGTCCGACCAGTTGCAATCTGTATCATCCGGATGAATCGGTGCGCCCTCGCCTTTTATGTGAGCCAATCCAAATCCACTCATAATTTTCTTTCTCCTTTAAATATTTCTTAGCCCAGCCTCTTTTGTCATTCGGTTCATTGCTTGGTGGAAAAATTCTGTCTTAAAAGAATGTAGATAGGTTCCTCCACCTGCTCCAGCCCTTAGTTCTCCAGGCACTCCAAGAGCTTCAACCCTTTTCATTGCTTCTATTTCAGCATATGGAATAAAAAAATCAACATCTTTTTCGTACTGGGTTAATGCATCTCTTAATTCTGTCCGATATCTTTTCCTCATAGATTGCCTCTTTTGTATTAATTTTGAGTTGCCAACAATCTATGACACCACAACCTATTTGTCAAGCTTGATTATGGTAGGTTATAGGCACTGATGTATGATCTGCCAAAATATTTAATGTCAAATCAATTATTTTCATCGATTTTTGCTGATTTTTGTATCAACCTGCTGCTTGACAGGTGTGCTACAATGACTCATAATGATTCTAAAAGTTATTTATCCCATTAATTTCCATGACAATAAAGGAGTGTTACATGCCAATTCACAGTTTTGAAGAAATGGTTGAAATTCTACGAGAAGATCTTGGGTCACACAGTCACGTTGCCAGGGCTTTGGGTTTAACGGTACGACATTATCTAAGGTTGCGTACCATAGAACAAGCCAAAGATAAATCAATTCAAACCATGATACTGATGCGGATTTATTGTAAGATCATCGGTTTGAGTCGCACACACAAGCGCTTTCGTAATCATAAGAGAGAACTGGTTAGAGAATGGACCAGTGACCATCTGACTAAGCGTAAGATCAGAGTGTTGTGGTAGGATATCCAAAGCCAAAACCTATCCGATTACCACGATATCTGGAATTTCTTACCACGCTTCCATGTACTCGTTGTAATCGGGTCAAATCTGAATATTTAGATATAGTACCGGCACATCAGGGTTTTGGATACGATCCTGGAATGGCCACGAAAAATAATGACAACCTGGCCCTGCCTCTTTGCACTGAATGTCACGACAGAGAACACCATGGAGCCAAAACATTCTGGAAGGGATTTGATAGGAAGATGGCAATAATTAAATGTTTGACGTTATATCTTTGGAGGCATTGATGGATATTAAAAATTTACCATGTGATAAACAAATAAAAACAATCTGTCCCCTTACGCTCCCAAATCCTAACGGCCCATATGCTTGCTGTGAAAAACAGTGTGTATGGTGGCAAACATATTATGAGGGAACTGAAAAAGAATGTGGTCGGTGTGTGATTGCATCAATCGTTCCGCTTAGAAGGCTTAGGGTGGAAAGTTGAATAATGCCGTCAATAGAATTTGAGGTTTGGTGTTCGTGTGGTAACGGCCTTTGTGGCCAATGTACCGATAAAAGGGGTGGTATCGTTATTGAACCATGTGAAAAGTGTATGGAGATAGCTGCAAGTGAGGGCTATGATAGCGGATATGATGTAGGCTACAACGACAGAGATAACGAGGGTTAAATTATGGATGAAAATTATGATCTGGATCCTAATGAAATAATCCAACAGCTTCAGGATTTAATTCAAAAAATTGAAGACAAAAATGACGAATATAAATCCTTGGGAAGAACCAGGGCCGATAAGACAAGAATTTTTAATATCGAATTTGCCAAACAACAGTTACTGTTTAAAAACAAAGGAATGGCCATAAGTATCCTTAAATCCCAAACCCTGGGTCATGTTAAAATTTCAATGTTAAAGTTTGATGTAGATGTTTCAGAGGCTGAATATCTGGCATGTAGGGAAGCATTACATGCCATGAGAGAAATTATTGGCACCTACAGGTCTTTTTTAACCTGGCTGCGGATGGAATATCAAGGACAGAACGTGCCACAGAGCGTGCCACGGTTTCATCCATAAAAAAATACTTGACAGGTTGAATTATATGTAATACATATAGGGAAACTAATATTATGAAAAAAGACAAATGTAAAAGATGTGGGCATGAATGGTATAGGCGACAACCCGAAAAGCCAATCTTATGCCCAAAATGCCGTACAGCCTATTGGGATAAAGAAAGAAAGGAAAAGGGGGAAAAACATGGCACCTAAAATTGATATTGAGACATGTATAACACCTGGCTTTAATTTAATATTTTGCAATGGGGGCGCTGGCGGCGTTGAGTGTATTATTAAAGCGGGTTTTGGAAATAAAACTAACAGGGTTTTAATTGAGGAAGACGATTTAGAAAAAGTCTACCAAGCTATTGGCTATGTGTTGGGCCTAAGTAAACTAAATAAAGAGATGTAGCAGATTTTAGGACCAAAGTATGTCAAAAGAAGGTGGATATATATTATTGGCCAGAGCTTTGGATAATTCTGACATTATGAATAAACCACCACATTTTCGTGAAATTTGGTTGTGGTTTCTTCGTAATGCTGTATGGAAAGATTGTGTCCGAAAGGGTCTTAAGTTGAAACGTGGGGAGCTGCTGACCAGTTACAATGAAATCTTGGACGATTTAGCCTGGGATGTAGGAAATAGATCAGAAAGGTATAAAAAACACCACGTTGACCGTGCTTTTAGGTTTTTTAAAGAAGCCGACATGGTGACGACAGCGAAGACGACAAGGGGGTTGAAGGTAACCATCTTAAAATATAATGAATACCAGAGGTCAGAAAGTTATGAAGCCGACAGCGAAGACGACTATGAAGCCGACACGGTGGGTGTTGTACCATTTATAAGAAACATAAAGAAGAAGTACTTGGAAATCAAACTTCCTAAAAATTTTCCATTAAACCAATTTATCGAATACGAAATCGCAAGAATGAACGGTAAAAAAGATGGTCGTAAAAAATGGAATGATAAAAATAGGCAGAGCGCAATTAAAACTTTTTTAAGTCTGGCGGAATTTATTGATGAAATAAAAGTGGATGGATATACCGGGCTAACTCATATTTTAGAAATGGCCACCGAAAACAAGTGGCGCGGTTTCGAATATTTTAAAAAATCTATGAGAGGAATCCGCGAGAAACGAAAACAGGCCAGCATCCAATATAAAAAAGATAAAGATAGTATGGCACGTCCACAACCACCAGCCTTTAATCCTAAAATGTTGGAGTAAAAATGAACACTATCGATATAAAAGCACTTCCACACGATACCGAAATTGAAGAATCTTTATTATCTGCTACACTTGTGGACAGTTCCATACTGGGAGAAGTAGCTGATATTTTAAGTCCGCGCCATTTATATTTAATTAGAATGTCCGAAGCTCCACTGGCTGTTAATGCAATATATTATGCCCAAAAAATCAACAACCTGGCTGTCCGTAGACAGTTAGTTTATGAGTCTGCCAGGATACAAGCCGTAGCCTTTGATACAAGTAAGGATATTGAAGATGTGGTGGAAAACGCTCAAAAAAGGGTTTTAAGAATAAATACATATTCGAATCCGGAATATGTTTTTACCAATGATCTGGTAGTGGAAACGATAGACCGTTATGAGGAGATCCATAAAGAGAAGACTTTGGTAACTGGGGTGCCGACTGGTTTTGGTGATTTAGATCGAGTTTTATGTGGGATGCAGACCTCTGATTTGTTAATTTTGGCCGGTCGTCCATCTATGGGAAAGACCGCCCTGGCCCTACAGTTTTCCAAGGGTGCGTCTGATGCAGGATATAAACCTTTTATTTTTTCTTTAGAACAACCACAAGACCAGTTAATGGATCGGCTATTTGCGGCCCAGACAAGGATGCCCACAACGGTATTTAGGTCTGGGTTTTGGAGTAATGATGACTGGAAACAAATAGCGGAGGGGGCTGGTGAGCTTACTGGAGTTAATATCGGTATCGATGACCGTGGTGGTCAGAGCTACCGGGACATCTGTAAAACGGCCAGGATCGTTCACAAAAAGCATGGGGTTAATCTTATTATTATTGATCACCTGGGACTGGTGACCGGAGCCGCCCATAAAAGCAGAAATGATGAAATTGGTATTTATACCAGGTATTTTAAAGCTTTAGCTAAAGAGTTGCGAATACCGGTTGTGGCCTTGTCGCAACTATCCAGGAAGGTTGAGGAGCGTTCCAATAAGCGGCCACAGTTGTCTGATCTTAGAGACAGCGGGAACGTAGAACAGGATGCAGATGTGGTCATGTTTATTTATCGTGATGAAGTTTATGACACCGACGAAAATAATCCAAATAAGGGCAAAGCTGAATTAATCATTGCAAAACAGCGCCAGGGGCCGGTTTGTACTATTTATTTATCGTGGCTGGCCAAGTGTACCCGATTTGAACAATACCACAAGGAGCAATATTGATGTGGCCATATCCGATTAAAAAATGTTGTAATTGTCAAGACTGGATCGAAACCCA
>JAFDFT010000271.1 GCA_019309685.1 Deltaproteobacteria bacterium | reverse complement strand
CCGAAAACCGTTCTTGTCCAATCATCCAGGTGGGTTGTTGAAACCTTAAGATCTATTATTCTAGAAGGCGATCAATCTGTGGATAAAGCCGATTTTTCTGACGCCAGTATTTTAAGCAGCGTTAAAAACAAGGCCGGAGAAATTATGTCACCCAATCTTACGCGCACAATCAACGCGACAGGCGTTGTGGTTCATACAAATCTGGGAAGATCGCTTCTCGCTTCTGATGCTGTCGAAAACATTGTTTCAATTGCCGGCAAATACTCAAACCTGGAATTCAATCTTGCATCAGGGACGCGTGGATCCAGATACGATATTGTTGAAGAGCTGCTGTGTGAAATTAGCGGCGCTGAATCAGCCATGGTAGTAAACAACAATGCCGGTGCTGTACTCCTGTGCCTGGATACTATAGCCAAAGAGAAGAAAGCCATTGTGTCAAGAGGTGAATTGGTGGAAATTGGCGGTTCATTTAGAATCCCTGATGTAATGTTAAAAAGTGGTGCCATCTTAAAAGAAATCGGCACAACAAACCGGACCCATCTTAAAGATTATGTCAATGCCATCGAAAATGATACGGGACTTCTTTTAAAAGTACATACCAGCAACTACAGTCTCGTTGGGTTTACTGCAAATGTTTCGCTGAAGGAACTGGTTGGGCTCGGGGAGAAATATCACATTCCTGTCATGGAGGATTTAGGAAGTGGGACATTTATTGATTTCTCAAAATACGGTCTTCAAAAAGAACCAACTGTCCAAGAATCCGTTGATTCTGGCGCTGACGTCATCACTTTCAGTGGAGACAAGCTGTTGGGAGGACCCCAAGCCGGAATAATCGTCGGAAAAAAAGAATTTCTTGATAATATAAAGAAAAATCCGTTAACCCGGGCGCTTCGAATAGACAAGTTAACGCTCGCGGCGCTTGAAAGTACCCTTAGTCTTTACAGAGATCCTGAAACGGCAATTCATCATATCCCGACGTTAAATATGCTTCTTTGTCCTCTTGCTCAAATACAAAAAAAGGTTAAACGGCTAGAGAAAATGTTAAAAAACCTTAATGTACAGGATATGAGTATCAGCGTCGTTGATCTGTCATCAAAAGCCGGAGGCGGATCACTTCCGCTTTTAAACCTTCCAAGTAAGGGCATTGAAGTAACTATTCAAAAAATGACAGCAAATGCCATAGAAAAGCACATGCGCAGTAATATGCCGCCCGTTATCGGAAGAATTGAAAACGATGCTTTTATTATGGATCTTCGGACCGTTCAAGACGATGAACTGGAAATGATTGCGAGCGCTATCAAAGATATGAATAAAAACGTGTAAAGATTTCTGCCAATGACAACACCCTTAATTGAAAAATATCGAATACTGAACGCCGAATGTCGAATATCGAAGGAATACTTGAAATTCAGACAATGCCAAAAAAAGACAGGTACTTTGACCCTTGAATCCTCGAATCCCAAGACCCTTTCTCCCAACTAGTTGGGAGAATAATTTTATTTGAACCAATTATCCAATTTATATAAAGGACGGAAACACAACGTATGAAACAATTAAATAATGTCATATTGGAAGTATTAGAAGAAAGTATTAAAGCCAAAGAACACTTTGTGAAAAATAATGTGGAATTGATTGTTAAGGCTGCTGAAACGATGGCCAACTGTATATCCTCTGGCCATAAGATCCTCCTTTTTGGTAACGGAGGCAGCGCTGCTGATGCTCAGCACATCGCTGCTGAGTTTGTGAACCGTTTTATTATAGAAAGACCGCCGATAGCCGCTTTGGCTCTAACAACGGATACATCCATACTCACCAGTATCGGCAACGATTACAGTTTTGATGATATATTCTCAAAACAGATCCTTGCTCTTGGAAAACCGGATGATATTGCAATAGGAATAAGCACCAGCGGCACCTCAAAAAATGTCGTCAACGCAATGATAACCGCAAAAGATATGGGACTTTTTGCTATTGGCATGACAGGAGCCAAGGGTTCATTGGCGGATTATTCTGATATTCTTTTTTCTGTGTCATTGGGTATTACTCCCAGGATACAGGAAACCCATTATTTGCTCGGCCATATTTTGTGTGATCTGGTTGACAGAATACTTTACACGGATAAATATCCATCCGTTGATGAATAATAATTAGGCTCATGAACAATAAGAACCATTAACTAGGGCCCTTTAAAAATAAAATTGACACAAATTGAGTTTCCCATTCACAAATAAGATATTTTTTAAAAAACAAAGCCGCACAAGGGTTTTCGCCGAGACGTACATGTGGTACGTCGCCCTGCAAGACAACGGGACAAGCCGGCAAAAACCCGTGGAGAACGCAGTTTTTCGAAAAAATAGCTATTTGTGGATGGAAACTAACTGAGAGTACAATGACACATACATTTAAACCCATTGATCTTGCGAATATAAAAACAGTTTCGCTTTCAAAAAGGAAAAGCAAGGTAACGGTTGATGATTTTGCCAAACCCCTTAAAAAAGGCTCAGGCATTAAAAACTTCCTTGATAACCTGCCCGATATTTTGGCTGGGAAAAATGTCCGGTCCGTTATCTCAGCCATTGCAAATGCTTCATTAAATGATAAAATTGTTCTTTTCGGTATGGGCGCACATGTCATCAAGGTAGGTCTGAACCCTATTGTCATAGATCTCATGGAGCGAGGAATTATATCAGCAGTGGCAATGAATGGTGCAGGCATTATTCACGACCTGGAAGTTGCTTTGGACGGTAAGACATCTGAAGAAGTGAATGAATCAATTGATGATGGATCCTTTGGAATGACTCGTGAGACATGTGATTTCATAGGCAAAGCCATAACCGCAGCGGATAAAAACTCTAAGGGACTTGGCGAATCAGTAGGCCAAATTATTCTGGAAAACGATCTAAAATTTAAGGACAAAAGCATACTTGCCGCGGGAAACCGTCTGGGTATACCCATAACAATTCATATTGCTATCGGAACAGATATCATCCATATGCATCCAGATTTTGACCCAAAAAGCGCAGGACTGGCCTCACACAGAGATTTTCGCACATTTGCGTCTATTGTGTCTGCTCTGGAAGGAGGTGTATATTTAAACGTAGGCAGCGCGGTTCTGCTCCCTGAAGTTTTCCTTAAAGCAATTACTCTTGTCCGCAACCTTGGGCATGACCTGAAACGTTTCACTACAGTGAATATGGACTTTATACAGCATTACCGTCCATTGACAAATGTTGTCAATCGGCCGACACAAAAAGGGGGACAGGGCTTTAATCTTGTTGGTCATCATGAAATTATGCTTCCCATCATCGCCGCGGGAGTTATTGAAGAAATAGACGAATAAGCGTTGATTTAAGAGTTGATTTTCACAATACCTATGGTTATCTTTAATATCAGGTTAATTGAGACAGGGTTCTTGGAATAAAGGATTCATACTGGGTACTTAAAACCTTGTATGAATTTAATAACATACAATCACTTGACCCCTTGAACCCCTGAATCCTAGAACCCTTTCTTCCACAAACTTTTGGTAGAAATAGAAGATTAAACTGTAAAATTTATACTATTTTTTAAAAGGAATAACCCAATGCCAATCTATGAATACCACTGCAACGGCTGCAACAATAATTTCGAAGCACTTGTTTTTGGAAACGAAAAACCCGTATGCGATTCATGCAATAGTAAAAAAGTAAGCAAGCTCATGTCTACCTGTGGTTTTGTCAGTAAAGGAAGTGGTGGAGAAACAGTATCGTCTTCTGCATCCGGCTCTTCATGCAGCGGATGCACAGCAACAAGTTGTTCAAGCTGCAGTTAATGAAAAAAGGGATTAAAATCGGAACAAGAGGGAGTAAACTCGCCCTCTGGCAAGCACATTGGGTTCAATCCGCTTTACTTAAACATTATCCTTCCCTATCCATCGAAATTGTCGTTATCAAAACAAAGGGTGACAAAATACTGGATGTCCCCCTCGCAAAAGTTGGCGGGAAAGGACTTTTCGTAAAAGAAATTGAAGAAGCCCTCTTGAACAATCATATTGATATTGCCGTCCACAGCATGAAGGATATGCCGGCGGACTTTCCTGAAGGCCTTTTTATTGGCGCGGTTCCTGAACGTGAAATTGCCAATGATGTATTGATCTCTAAAGATAATATCCGGCTAAAAGATCTTAAACCCGGATCCCGGATAGGTACCAGCAGCCTTCGAAGAAGCGCGCAGATGAAGAACTTCATGCCTGAACTGGAGATCGTTCCGCTTAGGGGAAACCTTGACACCCGGCTGAAGAAACTCAATACCGAACATCTTGATGCTATTGTGCTTGCTGCCGCTGGTTTAAAACGGCTCAGCCTTGAAAATGAAATTACTGAGGTTATTGACGACACCATCATTTTGCCGGCTGTTGGTCAGGGAGCACTTTGTGTTGAAATAAGAGAAACGGACAGTGAGTTGGTTGATATAATATCAGAATTGGACCACCCCCAAACACGAAAAACGGTTATGGGAGAGAGATCATTTTTAAAACGGCTTGGAGG
>JAFDFT010000270.1 GCA_019309685.1 Deltaproteobacteria bacterium | reverse complement strand
AGATTGGTATTGCTCAATGCATTTAGCCCTACGTTTTGTTTTAAAATAAAATGCCCGGCAGCCGTGATATCTGACTGCCGGGCATTTAGTTTATTTTACATGATATAAGTGTTTCAGGAAACATCCTGCATTCGTTTTTACTATACTTTTTCAACAATAGTGGCAATTCCAATCCCGCCGCCGCCACACATCATCATCATGCCTGCTTGGCCATTGATCCGTTTCAGGTGATGCACCATTTCTGCAAACCAGATCACACCGGATGCTCCGATAGGGTGGCCCATTCCGATGGCGCCACCGGTGGGGTTGACCCGGGGATCATGGGGGTCGTATCCAAGCTCTTTGGCAAAAACCAGCAGCGGGCTGGCGAACGCTTCGTTGGGTTCAATGATGTCAAAATCATCGATTTTTTTACCCGCGCGTTTCATGGCTTTTTCACAAGCGGGGATTGGTGCAAGGAGCATGGGTACAGGTTCACCGCCGGCTGAGGCACATGCTGAGATCCTGCACATGGGTTCAATGCCAAGTTTTTCGGCCTTTTTGGCATTCATCAGCAAGACAGCCCCAGCGCCATCAACAATCTGCGAAGAATTGCCGGCCGTGACTATGCCGCCGTCAGGCTTGAAAGGCGGCTTTAGCTGTTTAAGATTTTCCCAGTAAGCCTCAGGATCATCCACGGCCTTATCCCTTATGGTCTCATCTTTTTTGACAAGGTGTTTTTTCCCTTCCCATTCAAATTCCACCGGTACAATAAGCTCATCATGCCAGCCTTTCCGCTGTGCTTCAACGGATTTCTCCATGCTCCACATGCCGAACTTGTCCAGGTCTTCGCGAGAATGACCATGATCGGCCGAGATCATTTCAGCACAGACACCTTGCGGTACAGCCATGCCGGTGTCGTCAATCCTGCTGGTAAACCGGATTGGGTACTTGGCTTCCATGGCTACCTGAATATCTGAGCCCATACCGTAATGAGACATCAGTTCCACACCGGCACAGAGATAAACATCACCGTCACCGCATTTAATGGCCCTTGTAGCAGAGTTAATGCCTTTCAGGCCTGCGTTGCAATACTGGTTTATGGTGTAGGCTGAAGCCTCGTGTGGTATTCCTGCCAATAGTGCTGCAATGCGGGCAATGTTGCTCCCCTGCTCACCGATCTGGCTCAAACATCCAACGACCACGTCTTCGATTTCTTTTTCATCAAAATCAGGGGCTTTATTTTTTACCCGGTCTAAAAGACCCCGCATGACAGCTGCCAGTAGGTCTTGAGCTGACGCTTGACACAACTGCCCTCCTTTTTCCATTCCTTTTCTACCCGATTTGCCGATGGCACTCCGAACGGCATCGACAACAACAACTTCTTGTAATTCAGTCATTTTTCACTCTCCTTGTTAGTTAGTGCCCATCCATAAATTGCCATTTTGCCCGATTTTCCGCCTTCGCAATGGGCTACGGCGAGACAAGCTGCGTTGAGCTCAAATTTTAATCCTTGAAATACTCAATGTATTCCTCCGGTTAATCCGCCTGAGGCGGATCGCCTTCCTTGAATTCGAACATAATATCTAATTTCTGAAAGGACACTAGTTATTACTTTTGCTATGGTTTAATTTTTTTGAGACGGCAAGACGGTGCCCCAAATGCTTAGAGTACAAGGCAATATTAGGAACAATACGAAATAGCTATTAAGCGCTTTCATCGATGATTGCAAGAAATTATTTCTAATGGGTTATGTCAGAGTTCTAAATATTATGCGGTTAGGTTTACGTATGAAAACGACATGCAAGTGATCCACTTATGCATATGAATAGCCTTGTCTTAAAACTACTTGGCATCAATTTGCAGTATCTGGAAAGTCATATTCAACTAATTGCGATAACAGGTATTTTGTGTTACATATCCAACATTATCCGATTGTCCGGTGAGACCTGCTTGTCAGGGAAGCAAGTGGCGCGGTATGAAGAAACTAAATAGTGAACATTTAAAAGGATGACAGGAAACATATGCGTTTCGAGTGTAAAAATATAACGTTCCAATATCCAGGTTCTGATGATCATGTTTTCAGGGACCTTTCGTTTAAAATCACAGAACCCGGATTTCATGCGATATTTGGACCTTCCGGTGTTGGGAAAACGTCTTTCGCAAAGATCGTTACCGGCGATATTCAGGGATTTACGGGCGACATCCAAACAGAAAGCATGAAAACTTTCCTTTATTCCTACAACCTTGAAAGGCTACCGGGCTGGTCAAGTATTGAAAATCATATCGAAAAGATCATGCCTTCAAAAAGGAAGGACAGAAAGGATGAACTCGTTGACTCATTTGGCGTACGGGAACAGATGGATTCCAGGTTTTCTCAGCTGTCCCTGGGACAACAGAATCGTGTTAATCTGATTCGGTATTTGCTGCAGGATTTCGATCTCCTTATTATGGATGAGAGCCTTGCAAATGTCGATGAATTTAGAAGAGAAAAAATCATACTGAAGATCAAGGATATGTTTCCGGAGGCTTGCTTCCTCTATATTTCCCATAATGTAATAGAGGTTTCCAGATTTTGCAAACATATCCTTGTTTTCCGAGATAATCGTAAAAACCCTCAGATTCAGGCTGTGCGGGGACAGAATTATTCCACTGGCCAAATCATCGAGAAAAAGGACTTGGAACTTACAATGCTGGAGATCATGAATGCTTCATAGGCGGGTTTATCAATTCCTGATTATATATCTTCTAGGGCTGGTATTTCTGATCCTTATCAAGTATATTTTAAACCTTTCCGATTATGTTATCCCCGGTCCTGTTGAAATTTGGGAGACAGGTAGACACGTCTTTTCACGGTATTTTTCAGATGTCATGAACACCCTTTCCATTGCTATTGTTGGCCAGATTATCTCTGTATTTCTTGCGATTTTTATCGGAGTTGTCGGGCGCCAGGCCACGTGGTTCGGTTCATTTGTTAAGGTGGCGGCATATAATTTCCAGGCCTATCCGATTGTTGCTATCGCTCCTATAGTCTTTATCCTTTTGGGAGACGGGTTTATTTCCAGACTTTTAATTGCCGCGATGATCTGCTATTTCCCGCTGCTATTGTCCGTTATCGGTATTATGTCTGAACCTGTTTCAGATATCGAACATTTTTACAAGATAACGGGACGGATGAGCTGGCAGCTTGAAGTGAAGATCCGTGCATTTGAAAATATGAGCAAGCTCACGACAGTGATAGCGGGAAGTGCGACGCTTGCCATGGCGGGCACTATCGTTGCAGAATTTATTGCTGCAAACGCGGGTATAGGATACAGTATCCGTATCGCTCTTTACCAGAGCAATCTTGCCAAGATACTTGTCGCGCTTTTTGCCATAGGGATAACCCTTTCAGTGTACCAGGGGCTTCTGGAGTTAACGGGATATCTGATCAATAAAAAATGGCGGGTTTAACCAAAGAGGGGGGCTAGACCAGTGGAAGGAAAATTAAAACGGACAGTTTACATTATTTTAATCATTATTGTGACAGGGATGTTCGCAGTAATAAACAGTGCAAACGCGGCTGAAGCCAGTGTAAAAATAAACTACAGGCTTAAATGGCTTTTTAATGCAAGTGTTGTGGGAGATCTCTACGCGGATGTTAACAACTACTTTTCAGCCGAAGGACTGGACATCAAAATAAAGGAAGGTGGGCCTGAAAGGGACGCGATCCGAGAGCTTGAGCTCGGGTATGCTCAGTTCGGAGTGGCTTCGGCCGATCAAGTCATCCGGGCTCTTTCCAAAGGGGCACCGGTTGTGGTTATTGCTCAGCTTTTTCAGATAAACCCCCTTCAATGGATATACCGGACGGATAAATTTAATATTAAACACATAAGGGATTTAAAAGGAAAAAAGATCGGAATTACTTATGGTGGGAATGATGAAACAATTATGCGCACTCTCCTGGCAAAAGGGAAGATATCGGAAAAAGAAGTAAAACTTGTTAGCGTCCGATATGATTATACGCCTTTTTATCAGCGCAAGGTTGACCTGTGGCCTGTGTATAGAAATTCACAAGGCATTACTATTGCCAACAAGCTTCGTGCAGCCGGAGAGGAAATTCATTATGTCAATCCCGTTGAATTTGAGATCAGATTTGTTGCAAACTCCGTTGTTACTTCCAGGCGTATGCTGAAGGATCATCCTGATATTGTAAAAAAGTTTGTGCTTGCTTTGCTTAAAGGATGGGAAGATTCCCTTGATTCTGTAAACAAGCAAAAATCTCTAAAAATGATTGGCAGGTATGACAAAGATACTCCGCCGGACCTTCTTGAAGAACAGTTTGATGTAACAAAAAGTCTTGTGAAGCCATCACCCGATATTAAAATCGGTGTTATCGATGTGAAGGCCTGGAAGCAGACCGAAAAAATTATGCTGAATCAGAAACTGATCCCTGCGCCTGTTTTCGTGGAAAAAGCAATCAGGCATTACGTGAAATAAACGAACCATCTGTATATATCCAGCTAAAGTAATAACTCAAAGCAAAGGAAAAGCTACGAATGAAGATAAAGAACGGCGCTGAGT
>JAFDFT010000269.1 GCA_019309685.1 Deltaproteobacteria bacterium | reverse complement strand
ATGACATCTATTTTCTTTGGGTCAATTATTTGAGATATGTTTTCAATCAATTGATCAACAAATTCCAGTTTTACCGTATCAATAAGGGCGACTTTTTCATCAACGATTAAATACGCGTTGTAGGTAGTGCCCATATCCGTGGAATAGCCGTGAAAATTTCTAATATTCCAGTCCGAAACACCAACACTGTATATCCCTTTTGCTAATTCAACAGGTTTCATTGTGACTCCTTTTGTAATTTTAAAGATTTTTAAAAATTGGATAACGTAAATTCATAAAACATACGGTTATGTTTCCACTTTTTTTAATATGATTCTGCAATCTGCAACCGTGGCTCCTTTTCCCTCTTCATGAACAAAAAGTGGATTGATGTCCATTTCTAGAATTTCCGGATGGTTTGTCACCATATCTGATAAAGAAATGAGCAGTTTTTCAAGATGTTCCACATCTCTTTTCGGTTTACCCCTGAATCCCTGGAACAGCTTATAGCCCTTAATGGAGTGAATCATTTTTCTTGCTGAATTTCTGCCAATTGGGGCGAGGCGAAATGAGACATCTTGAAATACTTCGATAAAAATTCCCCCAAAACCGAACATCAGCAAAGGGCCGAAAATCGGATAACGGTTCATCCCCAAAATAGTTTCCTGGCCCGGATCTGACATTTTTTGAACCAGCACACCGTCTATTTGTGCTTTTGGGTCAAATTGTTTCGCGCTGGAAATGATTTGATTATAGGCTTTTTTAATTTCTTCTTTGTTTTTAATTCCGGCGACCACACCGCCCGCATCAGACTTATGAATAATTTGAGGGGACACAATTTTTAATACAACCGGATACTTGATGTTGTCCGCGATATCAGCGGCCTCATTTTCATTTTTAGCAAGATGGGTTGGCAGTACACTGAAGCCATAGCATTTGAGGATATCAAGACCATCCAGTTCTCCGATATAATACTTTCCTTCTTTAAGATAACGTTGAATAACTTTGTCTGCTTTTGTTTTATCATGCTTAAGGTCAAATGGCGGGAGTATATGTCTGTTAAGCCATTGCGAATAATAATAAAGCGCCCCAAAAGCCTTGGCGGCATTTTCAGGAAATCGATAAACAGGTATGCCATGTTCCTGAAGATATTTTACACCTTCAGAGACATCGAATATGCCCATAAAACAGCAAAGGACAGGTTTGGTTGTACGGTTTGTTATTCTTACTATTGCTTCCGCTGTTCCCAGTGTATCTGTCATTGATTGAGGCGTCAGGATGACGAGTGCGCCGTCAACACCGTCATCTTTGACGACCGCTTCAAGCGCACTTTCGTATCTGTCAAAAGATGCGTCTCCGATGACATCTACCGGATTATTAAGATTTGCCGCTCGTGGGAGATGGCTTGTCAGAGATTTTATTGTCTCACCGCTAAAAGACGCAAGCCTAAGACCGGAAGATATGGTCATATCTGTAGCGACTATACCAGGCCCTCCGGCGTTGGTAATAATGGCCACACGATTTCCCGCGGGGATCTTTCTATAAATCTTGCCAACGGCTGTTTGTTTTTTGAAGGTAAAGGCATTGGCGAAGTTGAAAAGATCGTTAATGGAATCTGCGCGGATGATACCCGACTGTTGAAATATGGCGTTATATACTGCTTCTGTTCCTGCCAGTGCGCCTGTGTGAGAGGCCGCGGCCATGGCTCCTGCGTTTGTTCGTCCGGATTTAACCGCTATTACCGGTGTCGGTCTGTCCCCTGAAGTAATATGTTTAACCTCTTCAATAAATTCAGGCCCTCTTCTAAGTTCTTCCAGATAGAGCATAATTACTTCAGTATCAAGATCTTCGTGAAGATATCGTAAAATATCAAGTTCATCCACATCGGCTTTATTGCCGATGGAAATAAATTTAGAAAAGCCAAAATCCCTATCAGCGGCAAAGTCAAGAACTGCGGTACATAACGCGCCGCTCTGGGAAATAAAGGAAATATTGCCGGGTTTGGGCATGTGTGTCGAAAAGCTGGCATTTAAACTCACTGACGGGTTGGGGTTAATAACGCCCAGGCAATTGGGGCCAACAACCCGTACATCGGCATTTTTGCAAATAGAGACAATTTGATTTTCAATCTCTAAACCTTCATTGCCGACTTCACGAAAACCAGCGGAGACAATGACAATTCCTTTTATTCCTTTTTCAACCGAATTATAAACGGCTTCAAGGGCCAGTTTAGGCGGGAGAATAATAATTGCAAGTTCAACCGGATCGGGAATATCGAGAATGCTTGGATAAGCCTTTACACTTAAAACAGAACGTGCGGAGGGGTTTACGGGATAAAGAATTCCGGTGAAGTTCCCTTTAAGGATATTGGCAAATATATCATGACCGACTTTACCCGGTGTTGTGGAGGCACCTACCACCGCTACAGACTGAGGGGAAAAAATAGCATCGAGCTGGTCCATTCATCAAACCTCATACACTTTTATCATGCGTAAAAAGCCATCTTGAATATCAGGATGGCTTTTTAAATTTAACTTACTCTTCCTTTGCAAAATCATCTTTAGAAGCGCCGCATACCGGGCACTCCCAATCATCCGGAAGATCTTCAAATTTTGTTCCTGGATCAATGCCATTGTCCGGATCTCCATTGGCAGGATCATAAACATAGCCACAAATTTCACATACATACTTATCCATTTGATTCCTCCTTTTCTCTTTATTCGAGTTAATTGATACAGGTATATTTTAAAAATATAATTCAAGAAACGTGCCAATATCTATCAGGCGCACACTTTTTAATTTTATAATATTATTAAATAGTTAAGGATACAAACCTATGGGATAAAATAATACAGCTGTCTTTTTAAAACATATCCTCATGGTTTAAAAAAAATATTGAGAAAGAGCAGCTGCATAACTAGTTTAAATTATGAGAGATAAATGGTATTTGTTTCGAGTGTGTCCGATATGATACAAAACTGTCTCATGCATATATATTTATCAGAAAGTAAGGATAAGTCAACGCAACTTATCAAGATTTTATTTGAATTTATCAGGGTTTATTTCATAGAGTGCACACATATATGGATCAGGAGATGTACCATGAGGGGCTCGAAACCGGCAGCCGCCAGCGCAGTCATGAATCATTTCGCAATTTCGGCAGTTGAGTTCATCTATCGGAAGATGGTTAAGGTTCAGCCAGCAATCCTTTAAGCTCTTGCCGGCATCTCCTAAAATCAAGTCTTCATAGAATCCGCACTTAACGCCCATTCCTGAAGGAAGTACGGTCATCAGATGCCGGCCGCACGCGAAACCATCTGAAGGGCCGTGATACCCGCCTCCGAACGCGTATTTCATCCGGGGGGCGGCTTGTTCCGGCGATACGATTAACTTCTTATTTTGATTTAGATTTCCGGATAAACAAAGCGCATCGATTCCCCATTCGCAAGCACCAACATCACTGATAAAGTGCTTCATATGATCAAACTCATTCAGGTTTCCCTGGTGAACCATCGTTGCAATCGATATCTGGATCTCCGCGTCTTTAGCAATGTTAATAGCTTCAACTAACTTATCAAACGACCCTTTGCCGCGAAGTATTTCATGCCCCGCTCTCCATCCATCCAGACTGAATTGAATCTCATCAATATTGAGCCATTGAATATTTTCAGCCGTGATCTTAGTTCCGTTCGTTAAAAGAACGCGACGGACGTTTATTTGCGAGATTTCATCAAGATATTTACGCAATGATGGATACAGTAAAGGTTCGCCACCGGAAATGAGAAGCCTCAATCCGCCCATGGACTCAAATTCGCGGGAAATATGAATAGCGTCTTGAAGTGATAGATCTTCCTTTTTTTGAGGGCCCAGGTAGCAGTGCAGGCATTTTAGATTACATCGCCGGGTTAACTGCAGTTCCAGGTAACGCAGCGACGGCAGGAATGATTGGCCAATAATTATATCGGTCTTTGAGGGCTGATCCATTGCCAGCAGCAGGCCTTCTTCCAGGCAATAATCAATAAATTCCTCGTCGTCGGTAAGATCTGTCCCCTTTTTTGTTCCGTTGCACTTAGCTAAAAAAGCGATGCTTTGTTCATCCAGCTCATAGAGTTCATCCTTCTTCATATGATATAAAAAGGGGCTTTCAAGCATTTTTAATACTGAGTAAGGACTTAAGAGAAGATATGATGAGCGTCTGTCAGCCTTCTTCAATGCAGGCCTCCTCCAAATCTTTAACAGTCAGCAGATTTTTTGACTTTAAAAGAAAGAGGAATATAAAACCACCACATGGAACTGAACCCTTTGGCTGTGAACTGGAGCGGAAATCACAATCCTGTGCTTCAAACGGGCAGTTTGTGCATACCAAGCGTAAAAGATCCTCATCGTCGTTAAAACAGGTGTCTTTTTCTAAGGGCTTTTTATCAAAATGTTGGGGGAATATCTTTTGATTTTTTACAAGGCGCTGTGCAATGGCCGCGCCATGGCATGCCATTTCTTCCTTTTCACCGTCTTTGAAGAAAACACAGTACGGTTTGCAGATATAGTCTTTGAAGGTATTTTTGTTCATGCGGCCAAA
>JAFDFT010000268.1 GCA_019309685.1 Deltaproteobacteria bacterium | reverse complement strand
TATTTGGGGGGACACGTTGTTTCCCCCCAAACACCTCTTCCGCTTGTTTCCCCCACCCCAAGGGGATGGGGTATTGAAAACCATAATAAAGATAATGTTTATTTGAAAGAAAAAAAAGAGACATTGGACACTTATTAATTACACTGCGTCTCATACCGGGCAAGATGACAAAATTTATTTTAAAGTTTAAAACGTGAGAGACCCTCCTTGACATTCTCTGCCTCACGCTTAAGCAGTTCAAGTGCTTCCAGAACCTGGTCCCTGGTTTTAATGTCGTCAACCCGTTTCTTGACCTTTCCAATGGATTCGATCAACTTGTCATTACTGACACTGGTTCGTGTGACAATAGAAGAAAGGCCTTCGATCATATGGTTAATGTTTTGGCTATCCCATTTCATATAATCTTCAGCTCGAATTTCCACTTTCCTTGTTAAATCACCTTCCGCCATTTTTTTGAATGTATGGTTGAAATTAACCAAAGGACCAAATATGCGATTCGTAAGAATAACCTGGTGAATAAAAATTAGGACAAACATGGCGATAATAGTAGGAATAAGAGGCTTTATAATGGCAAGAAATGTTGTTGCCGCACGATACTGTATTTCGATATCATCCGATAAAAACATATCTATCATAAGCGGTGACAAAACAACGCCCATTGTTGCTATAATAATGAGAAGCATCCATATTAAATTCGGGATAATAATTCTAAGCTGAGTGTCATTACTGAGAAGGAAATTTTTTAGCTTTCTTCTTGATTTTCTTTTTGTTTTTTCGGCCATATTTACCTATTTTTCGACCATTTCACGCGTAGTGAAGTTAAATTCAAATAAACTGTTAACCCCATTGTGCTTTGATTGAGCAATAAACGGATTACTGGAGTTAAAAGGATCCTCTGGATCACCTGATATGATTGTGACACAAACCCCAATCGTGGGAGAAAAGCCTTTTAATACAAAATCAGACTCTATTCCATCATTTCGAACAGACTGACCACTTGAGCCGGCAAACCTATAATTTTGCACATAATATTCTTCTTCTACTTTTGCGAAATGCGTTAGATCATATTTCGAAGTAATCTTATAAGCTTGTTTCTTTGCCTGCAGTACATAAACACCTGCCAGGGCTATAAGGATGGAAATAACACCCAGAACAACCATTAGTTCTATAATTGTGTATCCATCTAAACCCTTTAAACATTTTTTAAGCATACGACCACACCTGTAATCTATAAAAATATTTACCGGTTATATGAACTTTTATTTACCTGCACATTGGACATCTGTACAGCTTCTACACCCAATGGCAATAGCTCTGCTTTTAGAGTGGCTTATAAGCGGTTACATTAATTAAAAATTAGGGATTAGTCAACAAGGAAAAAATACTGCCCACCTCAACGCAAATACAAATTAATGGATACTGAAAAATCCTGGCGAGGCTCCCTGTTGCCTGGCTTTGGCGAAATCTTCGCAAGTTCCGGCAAGCTTCGAGATATTCAGGCAAATGAGAATCAATCGATTTTTCATGACGGAAACCGGTTGCGAACGAGGGGTTCCTATGATAGAGCAAAAGGCAATAAAATGCGTCTAATCAATATAGTTTATAAACAATATCAGGAGTCCTATGAAAGAATTATGTTTTGATTCCGTTCGTTTTATTCCGGGTCAGAATCAAGGAAAATATCCTTATTGCCATTCCGTTTACATTGAAGGAGATGGCGTGCTTATCGATCCTTCATCAGATCGTGAAAGGCTCATCAATCTGAAAGAAAATTCCGGCGTGAAGCAAGTGTGGCTTAGCCATTGGCACGAAGATCACATTATGCATCTGGATCTGTTTGATGATATCCCATTTCTTATATCGAATCTGGACGCCCCTCAACTTTCAGATCTGGATATCTTCATGGATGGGTACGGTTTCAATGATCAAGATATTCGTGAATTCTGGCGTACCATGTTGATAGATCAGTTTCATTTTAAGCCCAGAAAACCGGATCGCTTTTTTAAAGACAAAGAATTGATACAACTCGACACAGTAACCGTAGAGGTCATTCATACACCGGGACATACCCCGGGTCACTATTCCTTCTTTTTTAAAGAACCCAAAGTGCTTTTTATGGGAGATTACGACCTGACTCCTTTTGGACCATGGTATGGTGACCGTGAATCGAGTCTTCAGGACACGATCACATCCATTGAACGCCTTAGACACATTCCCGCGAAAATATGGATAACAAGTCATGAAAAGGGCCTTTTTGAAAAGGAGCCAGGAGATGTGTGGAACCAATATTTAAATGTGATAAAAACACGAGAAGATAAACTGTTAAACCTTCTTCAAACACCAAAAACCATGGATGACATTATTGACGCATATATTGTATATGGCAAGCCCCGTGAACCCAAAGAATTTTTTCTAATCGGTGAACGCGGCATTATGGGAAAGCACATTGAAGATCTTTTAGAAAGATCGATTATAAAAAAAGAAAGCGGCCGCTTTTTCGTTTAAGAAATAGTAACGCCAAGTTTTTCATCATTTTTTTGGAGCACTTATGAACATCCCCTTTTGGGCAGAAAACTTGTTTCACACATTCGTTGATACCACCTTTGCCACGATACCTCGGCCCTTTCCCGGTGAAAATCGGCTTAAGGCATGTAAAATCATCTCTCACAGGGGGGAAAACGATAATAAACACGTTGTAGAAAATACTATTCAAGCCTTTGATAAAATTTCTCAGAATGGAATATGGGGGATTGAGTTTGATGTGAGGTGGACAAAAGATCTGCATCCAATTGTATTTCACGACAAAGATTTAAAAAGGATCTTCAATTCAAGTATACAGATCCAAAAGATGACCTTGTCTGAGTTAAAAACCGATTTTTCGATCATCCCTACTCTTGAAGAAATCATTTCCCGTTACAGCAAATCACTCCATTTAATGGTTGAGATCAAAAAGGAAACCTATCCGGAACCTGACCGCCAAAATCAGATAATGAAAGACCTTTTTTCCGGACTCACACCTGAAATTGATTATCATTTCATTTCTCTAACACCTGAGATGTTCCAGTTTTTTGATTTTTTGCCGCATTCAGCCTACCTTCCCATTGCTCAGATCAACACAAACGAGTTCAGCAAAATTGCCATCCAAAAAAAGTACGGCGGCATAATGGGGCAATATTTCTTGTTAAACAATTCACTGGTAAAGAAACATCTAAGCATGGGTCAAAAGATAGGAACAGGCTTTATTGGTTCAAAAAACTGCCTGTTTCGCGAACTGAATCGTGGTGTGGAGTGGTTTTTTTCAAATAATGCTGTTGAAATGCAATTGATATGCAATTCTTCCCTCTAGCAAGAAAAAAATTGAGCGAACTAAAATTTGACAAATCCGTAAAAACCGTATTTTCTCACAAAGCTGCTAAGAGCGCCAAGAAAAAACAACATAATATTAATGAATTAACTTTGTGACCTTTGCGGCTTAGTGCGAGATTGAGACTTTCTACGTAACCATCAAAATTAAAATGCATAAAAAATCCTGGCCCAGAGGACCAGGATTTCTGTGTTTGATTAACAAGAATTATTCGCTCTTCAAATAGGCAACGTCCGCCTTCCCCTTTTCTTCATCAACGAAATAAAAAAGTGCCATCCCTATGATAAAAAGAATAAGGATCGATCCAATTCCCCATCGGGCAGCTAACTGACCGACAGCTTCAACCTGTACTGGCGTGGGGGATGGAGGCATCAATATCCGTCTAGCAATCAGACCGACGATCCCCATCAGAGCCGGCCCGAATATGGCAGCGAATTTGCCCAGCATATTATAAAATCCATAGTATTCAGCAGCCTGGTCCTTGGGAATCAGCCTGGAATAATACGACCGGCTCAGCGCTTGAATCCCGCCCTGAACCAAACCAATAATAACCGCCAGTATATAAAATTCCTGCCTATTGGTCATCATGGTTCCCCATATGGTCACAAGCATATAAACACAGATAGCCAAATAAATCGATTTGCGTACTCCCCATTTCTCCCCCAGCTTCCCAAAAACCAGGGCCGATGGAAAACCCACAAATTGTGTAATCAAAAGCGCTTTAATTAAATCATTTGAATCAAATCCCAATGACATCCCATAATCTACTGCCATACGGATAATGGTATCTACACCATCAATATAAAACCAGTAAGCAAGCAGAAATAAAAAGACAGTCTTTAAATGACGAACCTTTTTAAACGTGCCAATGAACTGTTTGAAACCATCTAAAACAAAATTTGCCCCTTCATCTGATGCTGCAGCGGTCTTCTCTTCCGGCACCCAAAAAATGGTGATAAGCGTGAAAGCGCCCCACCATATGGCAACGGACAAAAAAGAATATCTGACGGCTTCACCCGCATCGGCCAAACCGAATAGTTCCGGCTTTAATGTCATGAATACCCCATGGAAAAACCCAGACTGGATACAAAATCTATTTTATCCTCACTGGCCACACTCGGCAAAAGAGAATCGTAAAAGACATTCGCTCCTGAAAATCCAATCACACCCATGGCATAAATAAATATAGCCCATGCCCACTGCCCCTCTTTGACCATAAATAAAGAAGCTGTCATGAGCACACCTAGATAAGCGAAAAAGATTAAAAACTTTTTTTTAGCAGACCCCTTATCAGCTATCGCGCCCAGCACAGGCGCCATAAGCGCAACAAGCAAACTGGCGAGCGAATTACCGATGCCGAGCTGTGCGGTACTCAGGTTTACATCAGCGCCAGAACTCCAGAACTTTTTAAAAAAAATAGGGAAAAAGCCCGCCATAACTGTTGTCGCAAAAGCGGAATTTGCCCAATCATACAGAGCCCAACCCCAGACAGCTTTTTTGTTATTCATGATTGTCTCCTTATCCGGTTTGAGGAAAGTGTTTGTTTGATTCTTAAGACAGTGTACTACACATACACCAAGTGATGATTTAAAAAGTATTTACTACTTAAGATAAAAAGGAGGCGGTGTCAAGAAATGTGACGATTAGGCCGATTCAAAAAGGGAGTTCTAACTCAATAAACACGCATGGATTCACAGCGAAAAGATTTGACGGTGTGTTTATGAATAATAAATTTACCAGGGTTCGCCAAGAAGGACTCTGTCTACCAACTGGTTAAACCAGATGATCGAACGATGGACAGAAGCAATCATTATTTTCCTAATAAATATAAAAATATCTTTAAAAATTTTTTCCATTAAACATTATCCAATTGACGTATGTATTCTTAGCCAGCCTTTCAGTTTTCGATACCACAATATGTGGTATATTTTGTATTATAGCATACACTATACATTATCGGCAATATTTAAAAAAAGATGAGTGAAAAATTCACGATTTGATCATATTTCTTGTATAAGTGATTGGTTGGGATGAGAGCCTGTTCAACCGGATCGGACGAAGTATCCCCAATAAAAGGTAATTATGAATAATCCCGGCTTTGCTCATTGTACCAAAAAATTATTGAAAATGTATTATTATTAGCTACTTATAAAAATACAACTTAAACAAATTAGACAAAATATGGTTTTCCGAAAAAAAACATAAAGTTTTCAAAAAAAGCTGCCAATAATGTTTATGAGTGTGTGCTAAAACGCACGCTTTTTCATCTACCTTCCTTTGCTAAGGGGCGGTTAATAAACCGCCCTTTTTTTATGACTCCACTCACACCTTAATTCTTTCCCTCAATTTTGGCACAAAAGCGGAATATCCTTCATTACTCAAAAAATCCGCAAATGAAAGGCTTTGGTCCTCTTCGCCATGAACAACCGCAATCTTCTTAACCCTTAGATTCGACTCTTTGAGGAATCGAAGCATTTCATTTTTATCTCCATGAGCGCTGAATCCGTC
>JAFDFT010000267.1 GCA_019309685.1 Deltaproteobacteria bacterium | reverse complement strand
AATTTCCACACGTTCCACCTGATCCAGCGGAATTTGCGACCAGTCCGTACCACTAAGATCGATGCTGTTTACTCTGCGTCCGTCAACCATCACCAGTGTGTTATATGGACCTGTTTCTCCAAATCCTCGCATATCCACCTGGGCTGATTTACCGTTTCCAAGCAGATCACGTACCACAATGCCCTCTTCGGCTCGAAGAAGATCGGCAATCACTTTCGCGTTTGAATCCTGAATATCTTGTTCGGTAATAACTGTAACATTTGCTGGCACTTTCTTGATGTCTTGGTCTGATCGAGTTGCGGTGACGACAACTTCATTCATCCTGGAAGACGTATTTTCATCATCCTCATTGTTTTCAGCCAGGCTGGCTCCTGAAAATATAAAAATAGCCAATACACCCATTAAATATAAATATTTCTTCATAACTATTCCCCCTTTTCCCAAATTGAACGTTAAATTTCGGGTCCGGAGCAAACAAAAATCCCCGAACCGAAATATCATCGACCCGGGGATGTCCCTTTTTATCCACTGATCTTATTACCTTTGTCCGCGAAGGCTTTATGCGACTTATAAAATTATCCCCTTTTGGCCAATTCCTGCTTCAGGCTCAAATTTTAATCCTCGAAATACTTTTAATATTCCTGTGGTTAATCCGCCAAAGTTCGGTGGAGGATTAAAATTCTCGCCTTCTTTGAAATTGAACAAAATTGAACACTTTTCTTAAATCGCATACGATGTACAGGCAGGTCTTCTGACTCACGGATCTTCCTACTAACCGCTCCTTCCCAACCTCTAACAGGCAAGTGGATTATTGCGGTGTTCGTCCCCGATAACAGCGACGGGCTCGTCCCCGATTTTCACGGGGTTCCCTATTAAGCGATATGTCGCACCTGAACGTTTTTCGATTTGTATAATTTTAAGGGGAATGAATGTCAAGGAAAATTTATGTAACTTTAACAGAGATGTGTAATGTGCTGTTAAAACATGCAGTTAAATTCCGGATGCCCTTTAAAATGTATGCAATACTCGTAAAGCCTAAATCCGGTTATCCGCAAAAGACATGTGAACATCCTTTGTCATACCCCGGTTCATCCGGGGTATCCAGGTACCTAGGTATTCTATATATCTTTTTGCTTATTAAAGTATAAACGCAATAATTTTATCTGTAACCCTGGATCACCCGGACAAGCCGGGTGATGACCATTATATATTATTCTTACCTGTGATCAAAAATCCAAATTAGCCGAAATAATGCATGTTTTCGGAAGGCCATTATCTTAAACTTTTTGGATAACCGTATTCGTTAGTTACTATTCACTATTCACTTTTTACTGGTTAGTGTCTTTCAAAAACCGGTGAGGGACAAGTGTAATTCTTGGGAAATTACCAACAGGACTTTCATCAACTAACAGCTTGCAATCATATGCTTTTTCTAGTGTTTGAAAGGTAAGGACTTTATCTGGCTTGCCTTTTTTCATCATGCGGCCTTTGCTAAGCAAAAGCAGCTCATCCGCGTACATGGCTGCCAGGTTTACGTCATGAGACACCATGACCACGGTAATGCCTTTTTCATCCATGAGTTTGCGCATTAAGTCCATTATACGGATTTGATGGGAAAGATCTAAAGATGCGGTGGGTTCGTCCAGAAGAATAATTTCGGGCTCCTGGCAGATAGCCCTGGCTAGAAACACCCGCTGCTGTTCTCCGCCGCTGAGCTGGTCCAGTTTTCGATCAACAAGATGATCCACAGCGGTAAATGAGATTGCCTGTGTGGCGATGTCTATATCTTTTTCCTTTTCAACGCCAAGCATACCCATATGAGGAGAACGGCCCATCAGCACAAGCTCAAAGACAGTAAATGAAAAGTCAACAGGTTGGTTTTGCTGTACAAACGCGAGTTTTCTGGCAAGCGTTTTTCTGGAATAGTTCAAAACCGATTTACCCAGCACATGAATGCTATCGTGTTCAGGATTGATAATCCCGGATATCAGTTTTAAAAGAGTGGTTTTCCCTGACCCATTGGGACCTATAATAATATAAAAAGATTCTTTTTTAATTGAAAAGGAAATGTTCTTCAATACAGTGAGATCCTTATATGAAAAATGAAGATCCTTTATTTGAATAGCCGACCTCAAAAGTAATTATCTCCTTGTTTTTATCAATAATAGGATAAACAAAGGCGCACCGATAATGGCTGTAATGACGCCCGGAGGAATTTCACCATGTTCCGGGAGCGTTCGTGAAAGAATATCACACAGGATCATATAACTGCCGCCGCCAAGAATACACGCGGGTACCAGCACTCTGTTATCCTGGCCGATAATCAGTCGGAAGAGGTGAGGAATAACTAAACCCACAAACCCGATAGGTCCGCATGTGCTGACAGTGGCGCTGACCATTAAAGAAGTGATCCCAAGAAGAATCAGGGTTACAAATTTTATATTTACCCCCATGCTTTGAGCGGAATCTTTTCCAAGCATCATCAGATTCATTGAGTGCGAAAATACAAAAATAACAATGAAGCAGGGAAGTAATACAACGGCAAGTATCAACACCTGGTGAATATCCAGATTAGACAGGTCTCCCATAAGCCAGAACATGACATTATGCAGCCTTGAATCAAGAGTTAAAGATATCAAAAACATGGTTATTGCGCCACAAAAAGCATTGACCATCACACCTGAAAGAATCAGAGAGTCTTTTTTCAAGATAGAGTGACCGGTTGACAAGATAAGGATCAACGCGAGAGTTGTCATACTTCCTACAAACGAAAACAGCCCGATTCCAGGGAAATATGAAAAGCCCGCTAAGATGCCAAGTATAGCGCCAATTGCTGATCCGCCGGATATGCCTAAAATATAAGGTTCCGCAAGTGGGTTTCTCAGCAAGGCTTGAAAAACGAGTCCACCTAAAGATAGAGCTGCTCCTACGAGAATGGATAAAAGCACTCTTGGAAAACGGATATGCCAGATAATGGTGTCAGTTTTGGAATGAAATACATCTCCGGTTAAAAATGATTTTAATACAGCATTAAATTCATATCCCGAAGATCCCATGGAAAGACCCAGAAATACTGAAAGAACAAGGGCTCCCATCAAAATCATGCAAACAAAGAACATTTTTTTTAAAAGAAAAGGACTGTTGATGTTCATTGATTCACCTTAGGACTTTTATTCTCATACACCTCAGGATGAATCAATTTGGCAAGAAGTTCCAGGGCATCAACAAGCCGTGGGGTAGGTCGGTCAAAAATATTTGAATCCACATGATACATCCGGTTGTTTTTAATAGCAGGGATTTGCGGATATTTACTCCATTGGTCTTTTAGATGATCGATGGACTCCGTGTTAGTCATGGAAGAAATGATAAATACTTCAGGTAACAGGGAGAGTATCTGCTCTTTGCCGAACCTTGGATAGGCGGTTTTACCCTGGGCTAAATTTTGCCCTCCTGCCAGAATAATGAGTTCATGGATAAATGTATTGGTACCCACAGAGACAAGGGGCGAAATTCCGATCTGAAAAAAAACCTTTGGTTTATGATCTGTCTTTTTTATTCGCTCGGCAACTCGTTTAATGCGTAAGCACATGTCTTTAGTAAGAGTTTTCGCGTGCTGTTCAGTATTTAGCAAGATGCCGATTTCAAGCACTGTTTCAATAATTGCTTCAAGGTTTCTGGGATCAACTGCATACACTGGGATATTGAGCTTCTCAAGCCGCGTAATCACAGATCTGGGATTCCCATCTTTGATAGCGATGCAAAGATCGGGCTTTAACGACACTATTTTTTCCAGGTCCAGATGCACATACGATCCTACTTTAGGATATGCCTTTGCCTGTTCAGGATAGTCGCTGTATGTGGTTACGCCTTTTAAACGCTGCTCCTGACCAAGTGCGAAAATAATCTCTGTAATATTGGGTGCAAGTGATATAATCCGTTGCGGATTATCGGGTACTGTAATTTCGCGGCCAAGCTGATCAGTTATAATTCTTGCTTCTGATTTGCTGTTAACTGGCAATAAGATGAATATTACAAAGATAAATATAAGTATTATTTTATTTAAATGCATATAAAAGACTTATGAACTACATAGAATTAGGGCTTTTTTTTGATACAACTACAATGCTTTCTTGGTTATCCAGTAGGGATTGATGAGATCTTCGAAGATGGCTAAAGCCGCTTCTGAACCCTGCCCTGCTGCAGTGACAATCTGCTTATATCCTCCTTCAACGTCTCCTGCAGAGTAAATACCAGGTATACTTGTTCGGTGCCGGGAATCTTTTTTGATGTAACCATCGGGCGTGAGTTCTACATCGATTTTGGTTGCAAGCTCAACAGAAGGGATATATCCTATCGCAATAAACAAACCCTGTACATCCATTGTCGTTTTCTTTTTAGTTTTATTATTATAAAGAATAACCTTTTCTACTTTTCCCTTACCTCGAATTTCCTTAATTTCAGTATCATACAGAACAGGAATATCGCTTTCGGGAAGTTTTTTGGCAAGATGGTTTTGAGCCCTTAACGAATCTCTTCTGTGAATCAGGGTAACATCCACTCCGATATTTTTCA
>JAFDFT010000266.1 GCA_019309685.1 Deltaproteobacteria bacterium | reverse complement strand
AAAAACTTTAGGGTGAATTCACTAAACCTGTCGTATGTATTTGTTGATGGCAATAATGATGAAGTAAAACAGACTATAGGCAGAACTTTAAATGTGTCAGAATCGGGAATACTTCTGGAAACACATATTCCGGTTAATCTAAATGATAAGTTATTGCTTACAATTGGTCTAAAAGAAGACCTTGTCGATATTAAAGGAAAAGTCGTTCACGTTGCTAAAGATGAACATGAAAAGTATGAGGTCGGTGTTCAATTTACAGATAAGGATGATGCAGCATCCGAAATTCTTAGAAAATATATCAAAGCATTTAAAGATAAAAAGGAAAGAGAATAGGTAGCCGTTGATGGCCTGAAGCTTGAAATTAAAAAGTAGAAATTCGGGAGATTTGAAGAAAACAAATAATGGTTGTAAAAACTTGGTCTAAAGTTGAATGCGTTCATCAACAGTGCAAAAGCATGAAGACATAATTTTCAATTTCTATTTTCTAATTTCAATGTTATGCGAACACCTACTTAAGTTTTAAAAGGAATGATTTTATTATGAAAACTAAGTTTTAAAAGGAATGATTTTATTATGAAAACAAATGTAATTAAAACTGATTTTTCTGGTTTAAAGATTTTTAAAAGAGGGAAAGTCAGAGATGTTTATGACCTCGGTGATAATTTGTTAATGGTAGCAACCGATAGAATTTCTGCGTTTGATGTTGTTATACCGGATCCAATACCTGATAAAGGAAAAATTTTAACTCAAATTTCTCTTTTCTGGTTTGATTTAATGAAGCCGCTTTTGAAAAATCACATAATTTCCAGCAAAACAGATGACTACCCCGAAGAATGCAAAAAGTATGCTGATATACTTGAAGGAAGAAGCATGCTCGTTAAAAAAACAAACCCTCTTCCTGTTGAATGCGTTGTAAGAGGATATATTACAGGGTCAGGCTGGAAATCCTACCAGGAGTCAGGCAGAATATGCGGCATAAAGTTGCCCGAAGGTCTTAAAGAATCAGAAAAGCTGGCTGAAACAATTTTTACACCTTCAACAAAAGAAGAAGTTGGTACTCATGATATTAATATAGATTTTGACGAAGCAGTTAACTTAATAGGAAAAGATATTGCAGAAAAAGTTAAATCGCTTAGTTATGAAATATATAAAAAAGGAGCCGAAATCGCCGAAGAAAAAGGGATAATAATTGCTGATACAAAGTTTGAATTCGGACTAATAGAAGACGAAATTATTCTTATTGACGAGGTATTAACTCCTGATTCATCGAGATTTTGGCCAAAAGAGACCTACCGGCCCGGTGGATCTCAGGAAAGCTTCGACAAGCAGTATCTAAGAGATTATTTACTTTCCATTAACTGGGACCAAAAACCTCCTGCCCCTCCGCTTCCGGAAGAAGTGATAGAAAATACACGAAAAAAATACATTGAAGCGTTAAATAAACTGACCGGCAGAAATAATGAATTTTAGGGAAGACTTTGTTTGTCAATCCTCAATAAATATGGCCTCAATAGATTTAGAGGATCATACCTTTCGCATTACAACTGACACAAGCATAAAAGACCTCATTCTTTCTATTAAAAGTGTAGGGCTTTTAAATGCGCCCATTCTGATAAATAAAACTTCCGGTTTTCAAATCATAAGCGGTTTTAGAAGAATTTCTGCTTGTTTAAGCCTTGGTATGACCGAAATACCTGCAAGGATAGTAGACCCCGATAGTAAAAAGCTTGAATGTGTAAAGTTTGCAATAACAGAAAATTCTCTCCAAAGAACTCTAAACCTGATTGAACAGTCCAGATCACTTTATATGCTATCAGGTTTCTACAAGGATAAAGAACATCTCGCGAAGGCTGCATCTGTCTTAGGTTTGCCGGACAATCCATCCATTATAAACAAGATTAAGAAAATTTGTAAGCTTTCGCGCGACATTCAAAACGGTGTACTTTTAAACACTATCTCTCTTTCAATGGCTTTAGAACTGGAAATGTTGGAAAAGGATGAGGGGTCTGCATTTGCAGTTTTATATGAAAAACTTAAATTGAGTCTTAATAAACAGAGGGAAATATTAACTCATATCAAAGAGATTGCAATTATCGACAATATTTCAATTATAAATTTGCTGACTAAAAGCCACCTGCGGGAAATTACGGATGATAAGGAGCTGGATAGAAGTCAAAAGATAAATAAAATCAGATTATATTTAAAACAGCGCCGGTTTCCTGAAATCACGAGAGCTGAAAAAGAGCTTGAAATAAAAATAAAAAATCTTAAACTTGGCAGAGATATGAAACTGATTCCGCCAAAAGATTTTGAGGGGAGGGGGTATAGATTAAATCTTTATTTTGAAAGTTTAGAAAAATTAAAAAACCACAAGCTTAAATTAGATAAGATTATTCAAAATCCGAGTCTTGAAGGTATACTTGAATGATTTGATTTCGTCTCAGTTCACAGTAGCGGTTTTGCAATCAGTTCAATAAAAAAATAGGTTATTAAACCAAGAGCCGATGCAATTGCTACCACAATATAAGCGGTATTAATTTTGTGTTTTTTTCGTTCTTCTGCATTATAAAAAACGTACTTTCCACACTTTATACACAGGATTTTATTTATTTCAATTGTAAGAGCATGTCCGCAGTCACATACAACATCTTTAGGTGGTAAAGAAGGCATTAATTTTCTCCATTAAACGATTACGACGCCATCGGTTTTTAATTATCTGAAGATTCCCCGTCCTCATCTGTTTCATTATATGTTTTAAAATATTGGGAAGACTCTTTTCTGATAAGGTAAAAATTCGATATTGCAAACAATATGGCAACCAGGGCTGTGATAAAAGCTAAATCATATTTATTGTCAGTGAAATACATATAAAAAATTAAAAGGTATAATGCAATAATAGCAAAATTAAAAAATATACATAATGATCTCGCCCATTTATTGATGCTTGCAACAAAATAACATATACTCAGACCGATACCAAGTTGAAGGTAGAGAGTTTTAACTGGGAATTCACTCATTAAAAACTTTAAAAAATAAAAATAATGTGAAATCCAACCTGCAACTAAAAACGATATTCCCATTTTAACACTGGTGGGATATTCTTTAAATTTAATGTTTACGTTAATCATTTTTCCACACCTTCAGACCTTATAAAAAGTTTGAGCCAATGTCCATAACTTAAGTAAAATTTCAATTAATTTATGAATATCGAATATCGAATAAGAAATAACGAACAGAAGAAGTAAAGAAAAATAATTCGAAATTCGGTGTTCTGCGGTTCAATAATCAATGATCGCTCAAATCAAAAAAACCTATGACCTACATAAATCAATATTACTAAAAATTGCAAGGATTTTATTAAAACCCGGTAATGTCTTGTTGCTTTGAAATTAGGATGCACACAATTTTATACAGCATATAACCATATGATATATTAACGATAATAATATTTAAATAACCATTTCCTTTTGCCGCATTTCTATCTATTAGAATTTTAAATACTTCTTATCATCAATCAAATATTTAAAGCAACTTGAAAAATTAGGGAAAAATAAAAAATTAAATAAATTTATATTGACAAATAATAGCTATCAATTATATAGGTTTATAAACAATAAATATGATTCATTTTAAAAAATGGGTATAAAAGAAAGAAAAGAACGTGAAAAAGAAAGAAGGCGGCAACAGATAATTGTTGCTGCTAAAAGAATCTTTTCTGCCAAGGGCTTTAATAAAGCAACGATGGAGGATATTGCCGAAGAAGCTGAAATAAGCCCCGGAACAATATACATCTATTTTAAAAACAAAGACGAACTGTATGCCTCACTATCCATAAGAATACTCCAGCATCTCAATATCAGACTCGAACATGTAAAAAATCAAAATAATCTAAATGATGAACAACGAATAGCATCCTTAAAGGATGCATTATACGATATTTATGATTTTGATCCATTAATTCTTATTAACCTGTTCCATCTTCAATCGAGTGAATCGTTAAAAAACTTATCTCCCGGACTTCTGTCGGAAATTAAAAGATTGTCCCAAAGTTCCCTTAAAATTATGTCGGATATTTTTTCAGAAGGAATAAGCACCGGTGTTTTTATTAAAGCAAATCCTAATGCACTTGCCGATATATTTTGGGCGTTATTTTCGGGTGTTATTCTCTGGGAAGAAAGCAAAAAAATTATTGATAATAAAAAAGATTTTTTAAAACCAACCTTAGATATTGCATTTGATATCTTCAGGCAGGGAATAACTAAATAATTTTAATACATTTAATATCCATTCAAATGATGAAAAGTTTGTCGAAAGTGCTTTGTACGAAATATTGAGAAATTGGGCCGAAATAGACTTTTTATAAGATTTTCTTTAATGAATGGGAAAGGAGGATATAGAAAAGTAATTTGTGGAGGGAAAGGTAGAAATTTTTATAAAAACAAATTATCAGCTTTAAGGAGTGTGATCTATGGCGGAAAAAGAAGTTGTAGAAACATCGGAAGCGCAGATTGCTGTTCACTGGGGTGAAGAGGAATACTATTATCCTTCATATGAGTTTGTCGCCCAGGCGAACATGACAGATCCGGCTGTCTTTGATCGGTTTAGCCTGGATAACTTCCCGAATTGTTTCAAGGAGTATGCTGATCTTCTCGATTGGTATGAATACTGGGATACAATCCTTGATACAAGTGACGCACCATGCTGGAAATGGTTTGTAGGCGGGAAAATTAATGCCAGCTATAATTGCATTGACAGACACCTTGCAAAAAACAAAAACAAAACGGCAATTCATTTTGTTCCAGAACCCATGGAAGAAAAATATGAACACATAACCTACCAGGAACTTTACGTCAGGGTAAATGAGTTTGCCGCACTGCTTCGTGATTTTGCAGGATTGAAAGCAGGAGACAGGGTAACCCTTCATATGCCAATGACGCCTGATCTCCCGATTACAATGCTCGCCTTAGCGAGGCTTGGAGTGATTCATTCCCAGGTTTTCGGCGGTTTCAGCGGAAAGGCATGTGCGGACAGGATAGTAGATTCCAACAGTCGTGTTCTGATAACTGTGGATTCCTACTACCGGAGCGGAACTCTTCTCGATCACAAGCAAAACGCAGAT
>JAFDFT010000265.1 GCA_019309685.1 Deltaproteobacteria bacterium | reverse complement strand
GTTTATTTAATGCTACTGTAACCAATAGTTTCACAAAGATCAACCAATAGTTTCACTTTATTTTAAATATTGGCGAAAAATGTCATGTAATTTGTCGTAAAAAGACAAGAAAACATTGCTTTATTAATATATTATTAAATTGTTAATTTAATTCAAAAGGACAACAAAAAATGAAAAACAACATACCTGAAAACGTTATGCCTGTAGGTGAGTTTAGTAAGCTAAAAAGTATTCCAGTAGAAAAAGTAATTAACATGATCCGTGATGGTTTTTATGTTGGTAGAAAAGTTGGTGATGATTGGTATATAGACAGGACAGAGATTCAAGGTGGAAAACAAAGCATCTCAATTTCAAAGGTGTCTGTAATCAATAGTGACATCAAACAAGTCGTTATAACTGATATTAAAATGCCATTTACTTCAATGGTAACGTTTATGGTCAAATGGGTAATTGCATCAATACCTGCATTGATAATTTTATCAGTGATATTTGCTGTCGGTAGTATGATGTTTGCCGGGTTATTTAGTACACCATACTAATAAAATAGAATGATTATTTTTAAGTTTAATTAAGGAGCGAACATGAAAAGCAGATTAACTGGTTATGTATTGACATTTCTTTTGGGCCCGTTAGGGGTGTTTTATGGAAGTCTTGCAGCTGGAATTGCTATGCTGATGTTTACCATGGTAATGGCATTAACTTTGGGTGTATTTGGAGGGTTGGCAGCGTGGATTCTATCGATGATTGTTAATGATTGGTGTGTTATCGACTATAACGAAAAATTTGAGAAAAAAGAAACCCAGCATCAGGAAGTTATAGGAGCAATCAAAGAGACTAAAGACGAAAAAAATAAAAAATGCCCATTTTGTGCAGAATTTATTAAAGCTGAAGCTATTTTGTGCCGCCATTGTGGGAGTGAAATAGTTGATATTCCAGTACTAACAGGAAATTATAAATAAAAACCTTACCCAGTCTAATCGGCTTCTTATTTATTTTCTAGTCGATTAGCTATCAATGCCAGCAATTCAACATCATCATCTGAAAGAGTACCAATTTCTATAGCTTGTTGAATTTTTTTAAAATTATCCCTGGATCTTGTGGAAACCTGCTGCAGCATAGAGTCAACTAAATTTAGATTTCCACCTGGTTCGTTGATCATATTTTCTTTAATTTGTCTACTGGGTGGGTATTTTATCAATTGACCTGGGATTTCTTCCTGATTGACGATAACATCTCTTTTATTACCTTCACCAGTTGCAAGCCATTTTAGATTTACTTCAACAGCATTTGCAACATAACCGATATTAGTTGCATCTGGTACTGAATCAGCAGAAAACCATTTGTTAACAGCTGTTCTCGAAATCTTAAAAGGTAAAATATCAATAAGAATTAATGTTCTATTTCCTTTCCCTGCAGCAGGCCACCCCAGATGGTCACAAGCATCAATCATCCGTTGTGAAAATTCAGAGTGTAGTTGTTGTTTATCTTTTTTTGTAACCATAAGTTTCCATTTAATCATAAAATAAATGCAACTATCAGTTGATAATAGTTGATAATATTGAAACTATCAGTTACACTTTTATTGAAAATAAATAAAAGGTAACTTGTTATGAGTGATATTTTGGTTGCAGTTCAACAAGCAAAGAATAAAACAGAGTTTGCAAACGTATGTGGAGTCTCCAGGCAAGCAGTTTATAAATGGCTGCTAGCAAATAAACTACCCCGTACAGAATGGACAGGTGAAACAAACTATGCTGAAAAAATATTCAATGAATATGGTATTGCTGTCAATCCGTTTGTAGCACCAAATAATTGTAATTCAACAAACAAGTCATAAACGTTAAAGTTATTTATTAAACACATACCCACAAACAACAAGATAACCCGCACTGGGCGGATCATTGATGTGCCAGTTGGCCATTGAATGAATAACCAGTAAATCGTTAATCAACAAACATTGGAGATAAGTTGTGTCCAGACATGCTTTGCCATTAAACGAATTGAAACAATCCGTTGCAATGCTCAGAGAAAAACCATCTGAAGCCGATAAAACCAGAACGTTATACCGTTCCATGGGCTTTGAGTCCGGTGGTGAATATCTGCGTGCATTAGTGGATTTATCAAAAAATGAAGACATGGTAAAAGGCCTCTTAAAACGTTATAGAAATTAATGTCTTTTAAGAATACCAAATAAAAACTTTATATGGCGTAACGATTTATTATGTCCCAACTTATAGAAACACCCATTAGCGTAACGGAAATGATAAGGCTGAGAAAATTAGCCAAAGAACTGGGTTATGTATCCGCTGCATCCCTGCTCAGAACCTTAAATCAAATCATCAAAGAACACCCGGAAACAAAACTACTCTTGAGTAATATAAATAATGGAAATTAAAATTGATCTAATCAAGATAGGTGATCGCTATCGCAATGACATGGGTGATATTCAGGCCCTGGCTGATTCAATCAAAGACCTGGGCCAGCTGCAGCCCATCGGTGTGGATGCAAATTATAATCTTATCTTCGGTGAGCGGCGCATTAAAGCCTGCCGATTATTGGGCATGGATAAGGTGGTTGGTAATGTAATCCACATGAATAATTTACTGGCAGGTGAGTATGCAGAGAATGAGATCAGAAAGGATTTTACAACCTCTGAATGTGTGGCAATTGGTAAAGCTATTGAGTTGGAACTGGGAGAGCGTAGAGGTAAGCCAGGCAATGATGTTAGGGACAAATATCCCGAATTAAAAGGAACGCGAACCAGAGATGTTGCAGCAGAAAAAGCAGGATTAAAAAACGGGAAAAATTATGAGAGAGCAAAAAAAGTAACAGAGAACGGTTCACCAGAATTAGTTGAAAAAATGGATAAAAAAGAGGTCTCTATTTCAGCTGCAGCAAAAATTGCACAACTGGATGCAGCAGACCAGGAAGAAATTATTGAAGATATAGATAGTGGCACTAAACCGGCCCAGGCAATTAAAAAGAAAGTCAGTAAAACCAATAAAACCGAACCGGATAATTTATATATTATGCTGGGCCGTTATTTCTTTGCCTATCCCGGCGCAAGAGTCGATGCTATTAAAAAACATTTTAATATTACAGACGCCAGAGCTTATGATCTCATTTGGGAGCTCGAAGACAATAAAGTGATCTCCAAGCCTGATCAATATGGGAATCGCACTTTAGGTGAATATCCTCAACTTCCGGAAGAAACAGAACGACCCACACCACCAGAATCTGATCTGGAGCCGGACAATTTACGTTTTCTGGTATTGTCTTTTTGTAATACTTATCCTGAGTCAACCACAGATAGAATTTTGGAGAGAATATCTGAACTGCACAATGTGTCGCAGGATAGAGTTTCTGAAGTTGTTTGTGAGGTGACGAAAGACGGGTCTTTATCAATCGCAGATGATGGATCGAAACTGTGGGTTGTTAACGAACAACCAGAACAACAGAAAATATCCTCAGATTTAAAGAAAAATAAGGACATTGCCAACCAGATGTCATCAGAAACCAATGAATGGTACACCCCAGATTGCATTATTGAAGATGTATTTCAGGTGTTGGGTGGTATTGACCTGGATCCCTGCTCCGACCTCGGCGGCAATGTAGCCGCTAAAACCATTTTTACAAAAGAAGATGATGGGCTTTCAAAAGACTGGTTTGGCTCTGTCTTTATGAATCCTCCTTATGGTGGTGATGCGCTCGACTGGGCAAAAAAAATAATCAGTGAACCCATTGACCAGGCAATCGTCCTGGTAGCCAGCAATACCGATGCCCGTTATTTTCACCTACTGCTTGATTGGTGTGACTCGGTTTGTTTTGTCAAAGGCCGCCTGGAGTTCAAGCCGGGCTTTGGTCAAAAAGGCGGACGTTCAACGGTTAGAAATGTTCTGTTTTATAAAGGCAAAAACAATGAGACTTTTTTTGAGTACTTTGAAAAGTATGGGAGCGTGCTATGCCTGTAGAATTAAAAGGAAAAATTAATGGGTAATAAATTTGAAATAGTTGAAGTGAACAGTAGGGAAATTATGGTTGATGTATCGCTATTGATGAATAGCGATATCTTATTTTTTAATGCAACAAAAATAGCGGGTCAATTTGGCAAAAAGCCTTCTGATTGGTTAAAAACAGATAGAGCAAAAGAATATATAAGTATCATTTCTCGTAGGGAAGATATTCCCTACGGGAATTTAGTGAATACAAAAAATGGTGGTAAATATCAAGGAACATGGCTGCACAATAAATTAGCAATACATTTTGCAAGATGGTGCAGTGTAGAGTTTGAATATGATTTAGATAAATGGATCATCCAAATGCTGAAAGATGAGCATGACCGTAAGCAGAAAAGACTGGAAGCCAAAACAGGCTATCTGCAATTATCTCAAGCTGTAGAAGGATCTCATGATCCTGCTAAGTTTTATCATTATTCAACAGAAACTAATATGATAAATAAAATTGTATTGGGTTTAAGTGCTAAAAAATATAAAAAAATCAACAAGGTAGATAATATTCGTGATAATTGCACAATTCTTGAACTAAACCAACTGGATGAACTGCAAAAGGCAGAT
>JAFDFT010000264.1 GCA_019309685.1 Deltaproteobacteria bacterium | reverse complement strand
CAAGCGAAATCCGGCTTGCGGGGCATATGAAAACCTCCAATTCGTGCAAAATTCAGGTATTAAATAAGCATAAATTAGGATTGCATCTATAAGATTTTAATTATAATTAAGGACAAATGTCTGTTTCTTATAACGAAGTGAGTATTTGAAAAACAAAAGGAGGTTTATTATGGCAGAAGTAAGATTTGATGGAAAAGTAGCAATCGTAACGGGTGCCGGAGCCGGCCTCGGTCGTGCCTACGCCTTAGAACTGGCCAATCGTGGGGCAAAAGTAGTAGTTAACGACCTCGGCGGAGCACGTGACGGTACAGGCGGCGGGACTTCCGCCGCTGATCAAGTGGTAGATGAAATAAAAAAAGCCGGTGGCGAGGCAGTTGCCAATTATGATTCAGTTTCAACCATGGAAGGCGGCGAAAACATCGTTAAAACCGCAGTGGATGCTTTCGGAACAGTTGATATCCTTGTCAACAATGCCGGCATATTAAGAGACCGGTCTTTCCTTAAAATGGCAGAGGAAGAATGGGATGCGGTTATTGCCGTTCATTTAAAAGGTGCGTTCTGTGTAACCCAGCCGGCTGTCAAAATTATGAAGGAGAAAAGTTACGGAAGAATTATATTTACATCCTCGACTTCCGGTCTGTATGGAAACTTTGGACAGACCAACTATGGCGCTGCGAAGCTTGGGCTGGTAGGGATCATGAATACGCTAAAGCTCGAAACTGCAAAATACAACATCAAGATTAACACGATTGCCCCGACTGCATGGTCAAGGTTGACTGAGGATATCATGCCGGAAGAGACTGGCAAAAAACTTAAACCACAGTTCAATGAACCGCTCGTACTCTATCTCTGCTCAGAAGAGAATGAGGCTTCCGGTATGACTTTTGTCATGGGCGCTGGCTGGTACGGCCGTACTGCGATCGTTTCCGGAAACGGTGTCTGTATTGGTGATGCGGACCGGGTCATCACAGTAGAGGAGATCAGGGATAACTTCGATAAGATTACGAGCCTGGACGACGCCAAGCCACAAAACAGTGGTGGCGACATATTCCAGTACATGGCACCCCTGCTTTCGTAAGCTGTTTCATGATTTGTGTTTTTCTAAACCTGGTTCCTGCCTGTTGGGGACCAGGTTTTGCGTTTTTAATGTCCGAAGATTTTTAAATTATTCTGGGACGGAAATATATACAAAAACAAGGCAACATTCATGTTATGATCATTTTGTTTGCTTTTGGGTACTCGTATAATATTCTTCAATTAATATATCAGCATTACTGTCATTGCGAGCGAAGCGAAGCAATCTCCAACCAGCTTAAAAATCATGGGATTGTAGAGCCAGTTGCGAACGGAATATTCTTTGATAGAATAAACCATTCAAAACGGGATTGCTCCGTCTCTTCGTTCCTCGCAATGACAGCGGTAAATACGACATCCATTACAAAACGAAGCATTCGAAGGATTCAAATATGCTTCGATAATTTTAATTTTTCAAGCGCTAAATAATACCAAAAACAGTTCATTAAAATCTTGTCCTGTGTATACGGATTAACTTTTTTATTGTTTAACGAACCGAAAGAATATAAAGAAACCAGGTATTAAGCTTATCGATCAATACTATTAAATGAAAGGAGACAGGAAGATGAAAATAGAAGACATTAAAAATATTTGCGTAATCGGAGCGGGCAATATGGGCCATCAGATTTCAACGCTTTGCGCGATCCATGGTTTCAAGACAACATGTACTGATATAAACAAAGAGATATTAACAAACGCGGAAGCTTTTGTTGACAAGTATTTGCCCGGACGCGTCGAGAAGGAGCGTCTTACCCAAGAACAGGCGGATCAGGCACGGAAAAATATAAGCTTCACATCAAGTCTTGAAGAGGCGGTAAAGGACGCCGATTATGTTATCGAAGCAGCTATCGAAGTTCTTGACATAAAAAGAAAAATATATGCTGACATCGATAAAATGGCTCCTTCGCATGCAATACTTGCGACAAACAGCTCAGCCATTGTCAGTTCACGTATCGCTGATGCCACGAAACGGCCCGAAAAAGTTGTCAACCTGCATTTTTTTAACCCTGCTCTGGTGATGAAACTCGTGGAAGTTGTACAGGGGCCGCATGTTTCAGATGAGACGACAAAGATTTCCATGGACCTCTGCGATAAAATTGATAAAGTGCCCGTGCATTTGAAAAAGGAAGTGGATGGTTTTTTATTGAATAGAATTTTTGGTGCCATCAGCAGAGAAGCACAATGGCTTCTCGAAATGGGCGTTGCCAGTGTTGAGGACATTGATAAAGCATGTGTTTACGGTGCGGGACATCCCATGGGACCATTTCGCTTAAACGACCTTACAGGGATTGATCTGTCATACACAATGGCAGTAGAGGCGTTTAAAAGAACAGGTGATCGTTCTCTTCTCCCTGTTCCGAGTATCGTTGAGCACTATATTAAAGGCGAATATGGTGAAAAAACCGGCAAAGGCTGGTATGATTATTCCGATAAATAATTTAAGATAGCTAACGATTAAATACTTCGATATACTTAACCACAGGTCGTGATTATTTCATATGGTTTTACTGTTTGCGCGGTTGATCTCTGGAACGACCTTTGAAAACGTCCGGCGGTTCATGAAGTGGACGCCACAGGAATAACGGGCGGGAAGTGGGGAGAAACACCACCGGGATTCGTTGGGCTTGAAAACGTTATCTGATTTCAATAAAGGTACCTTTATGAATTCAGATGAAAAATAAGAAATCTTAAACTTCAAAGGAGGTGTTCAGGTGAGTGCAAAGGCTGCAGGAGAGAGTTTTTTAACAAATTTCAGGTTATTGGGCGGGCCGGATGCTGAACCGGAAAAATATAATCTCTACAAAGGGCTTGTTGAATTAGCTGCCGCCGTCGAAAAGATAGAGGATGATATGAAGGACATAAAGGATTTCATGGTTGTAATGAAATCATCGACTGCGGACCCTTGACTAAATTATGAAATGGTTTAAGATAGGGAGTAACAGGCGAGCGAGTTGACCAACCATCTCTTTTTAACATCCGCTTTATGGCAGAATCGGATAGACTCTGATTCTGCCATTTTAATTTTGATGCCTTTATAACCCCGCCAAGGCGGGACTACGTTGCGCTTCATCCCTCGTCACTGCAGCGTACTATAAGTACGCCTCATTCCTCAGAATTTGCGCTCCTTGAACTTTTTACTTTGACATCCAATTATGGCTATTTACGAGACTATAAATTTTAAATCCTGACTATTTGATCGAAAAATAGCCTCAAAAAATAGTAAGGCAGGGTCCCTGTTGCCCCTGCCTTGGATGCCTTGAAAATCTATTGAAAATCAAGGTCTTATGGAAGCTCGGTTGAGCCGTCAACTCAGGGTGAGCGAGGAGTCGTCCGAACTTTTTGAGAACATATATCAATAGATATTGTATGTCAAGGAAAAAATAATACAATATATTGTGGTTAACTCAAAAAAATCAGGATAATGATAAAATATTGTTTAAAAAAATGGCTGTTTGAACTTTTTACTATCAGTCCAATTTTCGCAAACATCTTTTTTATCTACTTCGGATGAGAATTCGAAAAAAGTGCATTGAAAAATACCCTTTTCAGCGTCATGGACATAAAAATATCCGCAATTTTCACACCTGGATACTTTAAACTTTCTTTTCATTTTGTTAAAAAGTTTATCTGAGTCCTTTTTCTTGGCTCTCAATTGAAAGCGCTTTTTTTTCTTTTTCACCTCATCAACATTTTCAGTTACTGCGTCCATCCCCTGTATATCTGTTTTTTCTATTTCTGCCTTAGTTTTCCCTTCTGCTAATTTTAATGTGTCCGATTCTTTTTCTTCTTTGCTAAAAAGATTCCATTTACGAGTAAACTGGTCTAACTTATCTTTAATACCGCTTTGGCTGCTTATTGAATCTAAAAGTATTTGGAATTTTATTCTTTCCAGAACACTGATAATATCTTTTTCACTTAAGCCATCAACTTCACGATAGGATTTGATTAACGCATCCAGGTCATTATAGAGCCTGACCTCGCTTTCAAGCTTTTCAAGGCTGTTCTTTAGATCGATCCCCTTTTTTTTCATAGTTTTATATTCTCCATGAGGTATCTTTAAGTTAATAAGCCCTTGTTAAGTAAAAGTTAGATAGTACCAGGTGTCTGAAAAGCTTTAATTAACGCTTTCCATAGACTCAATAAATGCTTCAAGCCGTGTTTCAACTTGTGCATCTGAGTACACCCTTGGGTCATTCTGATCGGCTTCAATGACAACACCCGGTTTGCCTGTTAGCTTGGAGACTTCCTCTTGTAGGCGATACATCCCAACAGAATAGGGTTTGCAACTTCTATTGGAATGCATGATAAAACCCGTAAGCGAAAACTCGTTTATTAATTTGGAGAGGTACCGTATCCGGTCTTCAAAGCCAATATTTATATACGCGCCCAAATAGGATTGAGCAAGCCCCCGATATGGATCTTTGGTATCTAATTCAAAGGCATCCAATCCTCCCCAGCTATTTGAATAGGTTGCTGCCACAAGCGAGCATTTTTTTTCTTCAAAAAATTCGGAGTTTCGTCTCATTTTAAACCAGATGGGTAGATTGTCCCATAATACACGATATTTTTCATCCGGTATAGAGCCGATTTTCTTTTCAGCGAATTCCGCAACTTCCTCATAGAGCATTTTGTAATAATCCACACATTTCTGAGTGCCACGTAAAACAACAATGGGTGCAAGATGGATAAAGGTGTCCAGGCTATTAAAAGGGGACGGAATAGTTTTGCCCAGGCTAAGCATTTTTTTCCAGTAGGAAGAGGCTTCAAGCCCAAGCATGATAATTTCTTCCAGGCGCTCATGAGCAAATGGACGTTTGGTAAAGTCTGCAAGGAAATTTTCAAGGTCTTTGAACTGGGTCATCGTATAATTAACGAGTTCATTGGTCATGCCATCATGAAGAAAGGGTGTATCAACGACAAAAAGGGGAACATTATATTTGCGCGCGATGACTTGATACCATTTTGTAACGGTCTTGCAGATATTTGTTGAAGCAATAAGCATATCCGGTTTAGGAAGCCCCTGAATGGGGCCGCCCTGGGATATGTCAGCACCAAAATCGGTACGGGCATACGCGCAGATGTCCTGGGAAAATCCCTCTTTTTCAGCGATTTCCATAAGTTCAACCGACTGATGAGAAGCAGCACACATGGCAGCGTAATTTTCCGGGTAAACGGGAATAATATCCATGGCGTTTACAAAATCAACAGGCGCACCGCTTGTCAGCCAGGCAATCGGTTTTTCTTTTGTTGTTTTTGCTTCAACATAGTATTCGGTCATGATCTCTTTCATTTTAGAGATCGATTTAAAATCGGTCATTGTTTTACTCCTCTAGCATTTCACAAAAAGCGTTAATTCGGGTTTTTACTGAATCAAAATTTGTCATGGACAGTTCAATTTCAATCGTTGTGGCCGGAATACCTTCTTGTTTTAATTTTGCAATAAGTTGAGGCTGGTCAAAAGCGTCCGGCTCACAAAACTTGACATACCAGAAAATAACACCCTGGGCACCGGAACTCTTAACTTTTTTTAATAAATAATCATGCCTGTCTATGTCGGGATTGTAAACACAGCAGCATGGAGACGGATTAAAAATATATTCGGTAACACCTTCATATATGTCTTCATAGTTAAATTCACTTTTAGAAGCGGTTCTCCAGCCATTGGCGAAATCATCATCGACAATGTGAACGTCAATTTCGTCAAAAATTTTGTATGTTTGAATCGGATCAAACACCATTCCGCTCATAAGAATTTTTGGCCTGTTGCTTGTTGGTGCGGCAAGTTCTTCAAGTTTTTGGATTAACGACTGCAGCATATCATTGTGCTCGGTTCTGGGAAGAAAGAAGCCCGCTTTAAGCGCTGCATAAAAATCATAATTTTTAATCAACCCTGGTTTTGTTTGCCTGATGTCATAAAGTTTTCTATGCAATTCTCTGGACCTGGCATATATTTCAGATGCTTCTTTTAATGATTTTTGCGTAATTTTTTTCCCAGTTACATTTTCCAATCCGTTCGTTACGCTATCAACAATGTCTTTAAGATATTTTCGTCTCGCTTGAGCAGTCTGGGTAGACGGAATGGCGAGTTCAAAAGTAGGTTTATCAAAAAGACGCCTGTAAATTTCGCGCAAATTAATTAACGTATCACATATGGATGTAAATGCGTAGGCCTTGACCATATTTGCCCCACCCTTCATTTCTAGCTCCAGAACAGAGCGGGCAACGGTACAGCAGTAAGATTGTAAATAGGTATCAGCCATTTGGAGAGGCATATTATTGCCCCATAGTTGAACCGGGTAGCCCCCGGCAGCATCAATTAGTTCCATAGGGAAATAGGCGGGCATGACACCGATAACGGGCTTTCCCAATTGATCTTCATACGTGGATATTGTTTCGGAAACATTGGATATTACATTGTGAAATTGATCAAACATTTTTTGGCTCCGTTCAGCATAAATTCAGTGATAACAGGTATGGGTGAAAATTTCTAAAGCGACCTTACACATAAAAACTCGGTCAATATAAAAGATAGAGACAAGGCCGTCAATCTAAAAAAGAACTAGAAAGCAGGTTTCTGCGTACAATGATCGCTGTTCCTGGTAATATATCAATAGAATAGATGCAATATAAACAAGTACTTTATAAATAAAGAAAAGAGTTTTTCCTTGACACAAAATAATTAATTTCATAGAAATCTTAAATTTGGCAAGTTGTTTTTAATGGAAAACATAGTATGAATGCATATGAGAATATTGAAATATTGTGCTTGGAACGCTTAAAAAATAGGAGGGAGCTATGGATATAATGGTTTGCTATGATGATTCAGCAGCGGCAAAAGAAGCAGTGCGACTAGCACTGACAAGGGCGAAGATCATGAAAGCGGTTGTACATATTGTCATTTCGTATTCAGGTGCTTTATATGACACTTCCAGCGAAAAAGATGCGAAAAGGGTTTGGAAAGATGTCGAAAAGGCTGAAGAGGCGCTAAATGAGATAAAGAAAAGTTTTGATAAAGATAAAATTCCCTGCAGCACATATGTTTCCGTGCGTAACTTAGAGCCGGGTGAAGATCTTGTTACCTATGCGGACGAAAACAAAATTGATGAAATAATTATTGGCATTCAAAAGACTTCAAAAGTAGGAAAGCTACTATTCGGGTCCACGGCCCAGTACGTGATCTTAAGAGCCAAGTGTCCTGTGCTGACCGTAAAGTAAGGAGGATCTCACAAAAGCTGTTTTTCAGGCAAACATTTACAGCCTTTTGGCTTTATCTGGCAAGTTGTCCTCAGCGTTAGTCCACTAAACACCGTCGGATTCTGGAGACCAAAATGCACTACGCTCAATATGCCATAGCAGCTCTTGTTGCCATTCATGGATGCGTACACTTAGTTGGTTTCGTGGTTCCTTGGCGGCTGGCCGAGTTGAAGGAGATGCCGTACTCAACTCAGGTGTTTGGAGGTAA
>JAFDFT010000263.1 GCA_019309685.1 Deltaproteobacteria bacterium | reverse complement strand
CAGGTTTTTTGCCCATTTTTTCTATGTGTATTAGTTGTATTTATTAATAAAATCAACATCTTTTTTTGAGGCATGAATACAAAGTAATGAATACTTACTCAATTTTTTCAATAGAGTATATTGGATGCGGATAAGTGATTAAGATTAAAGTTAAAAATTTAATTTTGTTATAATAACAATAAGTTGTGTTGTATATTTAGGGTATATAAAAAGGCGTTCAAAAGTTCTTGACATAGATAATTGGCATTGATAAATATGAATACTCATTCATAAATGGATCAATGTAAGTGGAATGGAGGTATTGCATTAAAACGAATAATAAAAATGATAAATATCAGCGGATTTTGGAAGCGGCAATTAATATATTCGCGAAACAGGGATTTTACCAGTCAACAATTTCACAGGTGGCCACGGAAGCAGGCGTTGCGGATGGAACAATCTACCTTTATTTCAAAAGCAAGGATGATATCTTAATCCAGTTCTTTTCCGATAAAACCAAACAGGTATTTGAACGGTTCAGAGAGGAAGTAGATAAGGCCAATAGCGCGGTTGATAAACTTGGCAATCTTATACGCATTCACCTTGAAGAATTCCAGCGGGACAGGAATATGGCCATGGTTTATCAGGTTGAAACACATCAGAATTATCGTATTGCGGAGAATCAGATAAAAGAAATGTCAAAGATGTACCTCGACATTGTATCTGAAATTGTTGAGCAGGGCCAGGCTGAAGGGAGCGTGCGAAGAGATTTGTATGTAGGATTGGTAAAACGTTTTATTATCGGCTCGGTTGATGAGGTAATTAACACATGGCTTCATTCGGGCGGTGAATATGACCTGGTTTCAATGGCAGAACCGCTTGTGGATCTTTTTATCAGAGGCGTTGGTAGAGTCGAAGAAAGAAATAATATAACACCAGCCGGGGAAAGTTCCTATTCCCGAGCGGCTGAAATCAATTAAAAAGGAGGCCGGATTATGGCACAAGTTGTTGCGGATCGGCGGGACATTGACTTTGTTCTGCACGAGCAATTAGAAATTGAACAACTCAGCAAACATGAAAAATTCGAAGAATTTAATAAAAAAACAATTGATTTGATCGTTTCCGAGGCGAGAAATTTAGCGGTCAAAGAATTGCTTCCCGCGCGGGAACTTGGTGACCAGGAAGGATGTGTGCTTGAAAACGGGAAAGTGACGGTGCCGGAATCATTTTATAATGCATATGCGTTATTAAAGGAAGGTGAATGGATCGCAATGCCGGAGGACCCCGAGTGGGGAGGGCAGGGGATGCCGCGAACGGTTTCACTTGCGGCCGGAGATTATTTCAATGGTGCGAATTACCCTTTCATGATGTACTCGGGATTAACGCATGGTGCCGGACTGCTTGTGCATGAATTTGGAACTGAAAAACAGAAAAAACTGTTCCTTAAAAAAATGTATACAGGAGAGTGGGCAGGGACAATGATGCTCACCGAGCCGGAGGCAGGAGCTGATGTAGGTTTGCTTACAACAACAGCGGTAAAGAACGATGACGGTACGTATTCTATTACGGGTAGCAAAATATTTATTTCCGGTGGTGAGCATGATCTGACGGAAAATATCATACATCCTGTGCTTGCACGGATTGAAGGGGCACCTGCCGGAACCAAGGGAATTTCCCTGTTTCTTGTTCCCAAGATATGGGTGAACGATGATGGAAGTCTTGGTGAGTTCAATGATGTTGTTTGCACGGGCTTGGAAGAGAAAATGGGAATACACGGGAATTCGACCTGTTCTTTAACTCTTGGCGGCAAGGGGAAGTGCAGGGGGACGCTTTTGGGTGAGGAAAACAAGGGCATGCGTGCCATGTTCATGATGATGAATGAAGCGCGTCTGCTGGTAGGGTTGCAGGGGTTCGGTTGCGCGAGTTCAGCATATATGTACGCTGTTAATTACGCGAAAGAACGGGTCCAGGGGAAAAATCTGCTTCAGATGCTGGATAAGGACGCACCTGCGGTACCGATCATTCAGCACCCTGACATCCGAAGACAACTCTTGACGATGAAGGCGTATGTAGAAGGGATGCGAAGCCTTCTTTATTATGTCGGGTATTGCAATGATATGGTCCAAGTTACGGACAGCGATGAAGAAAGGGTAAAATATCAAGGGCTTGTTGATTTTATCATTCCGATTGCAAAAGGCTACGTGACAGACCGGTCATTTGAGGTATGCAATCACGGAGTACAGGTTTATGGCGGATACGGTTATATCAAGGAATATCCCATGGAACAGCTTGTGCGAGACTGCAGGATAACCATGATCTATGAAGGGACAAACGGTATTCAGGCGATGACCCTTCTTGGCAGAAATCTTGGGATGAATGAGGGCAGGACCCTGATGGATCTGTTGGCTGAGATTCAGAAAACCATTGGCACTGCCAAAGAGATCTCCGGTCTGAAGGAGTATGCTTCTCAATTGGAAGAAGCCGTAAACATGCTGAGCAATGTCGCCATGCACATGGGTAAAACCGCGATGTCTGAGAAAATCATGACTGCTTTTGCCCTTGGATATTCGTTTATGGAAGTTATGGGAGATATTCTTATGTCCTGGATGCTGTTATGGCGGGCTTCTATTGCCTCACAACAGCTTAAGAAAGACGTGAAGAAAAAAGATGCGGCATTTTATGAAGGACAGCTGAAAAGTGCTGAATTCTTTATTAATTCAATACTTCCTGTGACAACCGGTAAGATGACGGCTATTATGAATGCCAATGACGCGGTTATTGAAATTTCAGAGGAATCTTTTGGCGGATAACGTTTTCAGATAGGTGTTTGGAAGAGATCGGGTGTCGTGCTCTCATCACCAGGACGACGGTATATGATGAATCACCGCTGAAATTGAATAAATTCAAAGTTGTATTGACATTTTATATCATGAACGGTAAAAAACTTTTTTTCTTGACAGCGTTCGAAGCGACCATTAACAAATGATCGCCTATTTATTACTGTAAAATGTTAATAATTCTATAACTACAATTAAGGAGATTAGAAAATGGAATTGGTTTCTCCTCCAAGTTTTATGCTTCTCGGTTTTTTGCCAGGGTGGGTGTTATCGTTGATTATTACCCTGGCCGGGCTGGTCGTATTTGCATTTATCATGTTCAAACGGCTTATACCTTTATTAAAAGCTGCACCTGATAAGCGATTTGACCGTATACCGCAGCGGGTATTTAATTTTATTAAAATTCAGATGCTGCAATATCGCCAGCCACGATATATGGTTGCCGGAATTCTCCATATTATGATATTTTTCGGCTTTTTGATACTCGGTCTTCGCACCATGACCCTGGTATTTGTCGGGCTGTTCGATGGATTTTATATTCCTTTCTTTGATGGAACACCGTGGGGGAATGTCTATTATATCGCCAAAGACTATGCAGCGACAATTGTATTTATTGTCTGTTTTATCGCCGCTATCCGGCGGGGAATATTTACACCGGAAAGGTATAATGTCCCGGAAAAATACGGAAAGGGACATACCGGTGAAGCTGTTCTGGTGCTTTGCATTATCATGGGTCTCATGGTTTCAGAGAGTTTCTTTGAAGCCGCGGATATAGTAGCGGGACACACGATGTTTGCGGCACCTCTGACTCTTGTATGGTTCTTTAAAAACCTGCTTCACGGCGCTTCTTCCGGATCACTTCAAGCCATTCATGTCGTATCGTATTACATCCATGATCTTCTCTTTTTCTTCTTTTTATGCTTCTTACCCCTTGGCAAGCATTTTCACGTCATCACTTCATGGTTCAATGTATTGTTTATGCGGCTTGATAAAGGGAACGTGAAGCCTGTTATGCATGGTGTTTCAGATGAAAAGCTTGATGAGCTTGAGTCTTTTGGCGTCAAGAAACTTGAAGACTTTACGTGGAAGCATATTCTCGATTTTTATTCATGCGCGGACTGTGGAAGGTGCTCTGATCAGTGCCCGGCCAACGCGGTAAAACGCCCGCTTTCACCGAGATTTATTTCCATAAAGGCACGGGATTTGATCTTTAAAAACTATCCTGTACTGGGGAAAACGACTGAAAGCAAACCCCTGATAGAAGATATTTATGAAGAGGATGAAATTTGGTCTTGTACAACTTGCGGCGCCTGCGAAGAGGAATGCCCCCTTGGCATAGAATATATTGATAAGATAGTTGATCTGCGAAGAGGAATGGTTGATGAAGGAATCGTTCCGCAGTCATTACAGAAACCCTTAAGTGCGATTGAAAAACGCGGCAATCCATGGGGCAAGATGGAAAAAAATAGGGCGGATTGGACAACGGCGGAAGGCTTTGCCGAAGAATGTCAGGTAAAAATATTGGACGGAAAAGATACAGCGGATACGCTTTATTTTGTCGACAGTATTTCTTCTTTTGATGACAGAATGCAGGATATTGCCAGGGCGACGGCTAAAGTGCTGGCAGCCGCGGGTATTGATTTTGGTATTCTTGGAAAGAATGAAAAAGACAGCGGTCATGAAGTCAGAAGATTTGGCGAGGAGATGCTTTTTCAGGACATCAAGGATCATAACATCGATATGATCATGGAATCGGACGTCAAGCA
>JAFDFT010000262.1 GCA_019309685.1 Deltaproteobacteria bacterium | reverse complement strand
CCAATCCACACCTGCAAGATGCAGGATTTTCCACAACGGAACCATTTCGTCCGGCTCAGTAACCGGCTCTCGTGAATTCTGATTCAAAAAGAATTCGGCACCCTTTTTATCAATAGGCGCCTGCATATCCTTGAATTCTGGCTGGGCTTCCTGGTATTCTTCCAGCACATCTTCTACAACGAATACAAAGTCGTCAGGTGGTGTGCCCATGGCACTGCAGCTGTCATTTACCAAAGCCATGTCGCAGGATCCAAGGATCCCCTTTGGTCTTTCCTCCCTCGGACGCAGCGTTCTTACGTTATATACCAACTGGGGAATATCAATTTTCATGGGGCAAACGTAGACACACCGCTGACACATGGTGCACATCCATGGCCATTCAGACTTAATGATTTCCTCATCCATTCCCAGCGCTGCCATACGCAGAAATTTTCGTGGATCCATGCCTTCCAGCCCTGTAGCAGGACATCCGGAAGAACAGGCACCACAGGTCAGACAAAGGTTAAGGTTTCCCCCTTCAGGAAGGAGTTCCTTGACCTTGTCAATAAACATACTTTTCTTCTTTCCACCTAATTTAATTGCTTCTTCAGCCATAATCCGCTCCTTTCTTAGGATTTTGCATATTTTTTTAAAGGGTTTGGCCCAAGACTCTTAATATGATCCGTCATCTCCTTTGCGTATGCCGCAAAGGTCGGGCCTTCGCCGGACGAGAGATTATACATTCTTACCCTGTCTCCTTCAAGGCCTATTTCTTCAAGCAATGTCTGAACATGCTCTACACGCTCTCGTGCACGAAAATTACCCTCATTATAATGACATGTCCCCTCCAGGCAGCCAACCACGTACGCACCGTCAGCCCCTTTTTGAATTGACCGTAAAAGGTGCATAACATCTACTTTGCCGGAACAAGGCACCCGTATTATTTTTATATTAGAAGGATAGTCAAGTCGCATGGAACCTGCCAGGTCCGCAGCAGAATATCCTCAGTAGTCACAGCAAAAAGCGATAATTTCAGGTTCAAAATCCGCCATTACATACTCCCCGCGAGCAATGCGTCAATTTTGCTCATAATTTGTTCATCTTCATAAAAACTTAACTGGATCGCCTGTCTCGGGCATACCCCAGCACATACCCCGCACCCCTGGCACATGGCCTCGTCTATTTCGATAATTTTTTCTTTTGTATTGTACACAGGCACATCAAAAGGACATGACCGTACGCAGGTAAGGCATTTCACACAATGTTCTGTATCCACTTTGGCCGTAATCGCCGACAGCGTCAATTCCGATTTTGCCAAAATGGTTGTCGCCCTTGAAGCCGCTGCCTGGGCCTGAGAGATGGCCTCTGATATCAGCTTGGGCCCATGGGCTGTACCGCAAAGGAAAATACCTTCACTCGGCATATCTACGGGACGAAGCTTGACATGGGCTTCAATAAAAAATCCATCCGGATTACGGTTCAGCTTCATAATAGAGCTCAAGTCCGTTGTGTCTTCCGCCCGTACCCCCGCGCTTAATGTTAAAAGATCAGCCTGAATTTCAATGTCCTGCTGTAGGATATGATCTTTAACTGTAACGACCAATCCATCTGAAGATGCCTTGACATCGGGCGGGTTATCAGTTTCAAACCGAATGAAAATAACCCCTTTTTCACGCGCTTCCGTATAATAGTCTTCCAGCAGTCCATAGGTCCGGATATCGCGATATAGCACATACACCTGCGCATCCGGATTGAGCTGTTTAATATGCAGCGCGTTTTTCACAGCACTTTGGCAGCAAATCCGCGAACAATTCTCAAATTCTTCATTTCGAGAACCCACACACTGAATCATAACAACGCTGGAAAGTCCATCAGCGCCTTTTTCTTCCAGAATATCTCCCAGCTCGACCTGTGTTACAACACGCTCGTTATCTTGGTAGAGATATTCTGTGGGTTCGTATTCCTTTGCACCCGTGGCAATAATGATTACACCATGCTCAATTTCGGTTATCTTTCCATCAGCACCTGTTTCAACCGTTGTCTTGAAGTTCCCTTTATACCCACTATACCCAGTGATGCGGGTATCATTGAACACGTCTATTTTTTTATCCGAATGTACTTCTTTAATCAATTTCTCAAGATACTTCGGGATATCTCCCCCTTCTATGGTATGATGCAGTTTTCTTGACATACCGCCCAGTTCATTCTCTTTTTCAACCAGGACCACCTCAAACCCCTGCCTGCTGAGACCCTGCGCGGCATTCATTCCCGCTATACCGCCGCCAACAACCAACGCCCGTTTGGTAATAGGAATCACCCTTTCATGAAGTACTTTCAATGTTCCCGCTCTGGCTACAGCCATCCGTACCAGATCTTTGGCTTTCTTTGTGGCAAGGTCCGGATTTTTGGCATGCACCCAGGAATCCTGATTCCGAATATTGGCCATTTCAAACAGATATTTATTTAAACCGCACGCTTCCAGGGTTTCCATGAACATCGGCGCGTGGGTTGTTGGTGAGCAGGAGGCAACAACCACCCGGTTGAGTTTTTCCTCAGTAATTTTCTCTCTTATTTTTTGCTGGGTATCCTGACTACACGTAAACAGGTTATCATCCGTAAAAACTACGCCCGGCAGTGTCTTGGCATATTCGCGAACAGCCGGCACATCCACCACGCCGCCGATATTAATACCGCAGTTGCAGACAAAAACACCGATTCTGGGATCCTGACCTTCAATATCTATTTCATCGGGGATTTCCACACTTTTTGTGCACGTGTCACGAGCCTCTGCAAGGTCACTAATGGCCGCGCACGCCGCCGCGCTTGCCTCTGTTATCGAACTCGGTATATCCTTTGGCCCCTGAAATATACCGCATGCGAATACACCGGGCCGTGATGTTTCTACCGGCGAAAACGGATCCGTTTCCGCGAACCGATATTTGTTCAGGTTCACGTCTAACGATTTCGCCATTTCTGCTATGGAATCAGATATCTGAAGTCCCACGGACAGGACGATCATATCAAAAATGTCTTCCTTTATTTCTCCAGATTCGCTCACATATCTTATCTTAAGCTCATCCGACCCCTGTACCTCATCTATGGTATGGATTCTCGCGTTTACAAACTGTACACCCTCTCTGTCCTTGGCTCTGTTATAATACGCCTCATAATCTTTGCCGAACGTCCGAATATCCATATTAAAGATAACACAATCCAGATCGCCGGGAGCGTGTTCCTTCGCGATCATCGCGTCTTTAATGGCATACATACAGCACACAGAAGAGCAGTACCCATTGCCGCATCGGTTATTATCTCTGGACCCAATGCACTGAAGCCAGGCTATTCTTTTCGGGTCTTCATTATTGGAAGGTTTTGCTAAGTGGCCCATAGTCGGCCCGGACGCACTGAGAATTCTTTCAAATTCAAGACTTGTCAATACATTGGGATGGTTTTTATAATGATAATGTTCATCTAGAGCGGAAGGATCAAAGAGCTCACTGCCAGGACAGAGAATAACAGAACCCACATCGAGTTTTTTCTCCACCGGTTCTTGATTATGATCAACGGCCTTGGCCAGACAGGCGTCCACACACTGGTAGCATTCCGAGCAGATACCGCATTCAAGACAGCGGTCCGCCTCCGCTTTAGCCTCAGCCTCTTCGTATCCAAAAGAGACTTCCAGAAAATTGCAATCACGTGCTTCGGGGTCAAGGCAGCGTACAGTCACGCGGTCTTTTTTGGCTTCCAGTGCTGTCTCAGGCTTGACATACTCCCATGTCTTTTCACGCCCCTCTTTGAGGTCCAGCCCATTAACAAAACGATGAATGCTTTCAGCCACCTCTTTACCACAGGCCACAGCGTCCACCACCGACTTTGGCCCGTAAAAAGCGTCTCCACCCGCAAAAACCCAATCTATGGGTGTCTGTAAGGTAACCGGATCCGCTTGCAGACCGCCGGGAGCGGAAAGGGCGATGTTTTGTTCTTTCAACCCTTCTGCGTCAGTGCTCTGTCCAATTGCTACAATAATGGTATCACCGAAGAACGGCTGGCATGCGTTATCATCGTACTGAGGATTAAAACGGTTGTCTTTATCAAATACAGCCGTACAGGTTTTAAATTCAATACCGGAAACTTTATTGTTTTTATCAATAAAAAAGTTTTTGGGGCCGAAGCTGTTTACAATATTAATATCGCCTTCCAGAGCCTCTTCAACCTCATGTTCCCATGCCGGCATCTCTTCGCGTTTTTCAAGGCAGATGAGTGTAACATTCTTGGCTCCTTTGCGTTTGGCCGTCAACGCTACATCAATGGCCACATTACCGCCGCCAACAACAACTACATCTTCCCCAATCTCAACATCCTTGCCCATGGCCGCGTCCCGCAGAAAACCCACACCCTGCAAAACGCCTGCTGCATCTTCGTTTTCAACACCCAGCTTACGGCCGCCGTGAAGACCAATGGCCATAAAGCATGCCTTAAAGCCATCTTTTTTAAGACTGTCTAAAGTAATATCTTTGCCAAAGGCCACACCACACTTGATCTCCACGCCCATCTGTTGGATCATGTCAATCTCAGAGGCCAGGATATCGCGCGGCAGCCTATATTCGGG
>JAFDFT010000261.1 GCA_019309685.1 Deltaproteobacteria bacterium | reverse complement strand
ACTTCAATTAGAGAGCCCACATCTTCAAGTATCAAACCCACTGCAATTGAAATTAAAATGAGAAGCAAGCCGGTAATAGTGGGTTGATTCGACAAAATTTTATAAACATTCGGAAAGTAGTTATGGAAAAGGAATATAAATGGAGTGAGCGCAATTGTGCCCGGCACCAACGTTATTGCTATAGGTCGAAAAACTTCTCTCTCAAAAATTGACGTCATATTCATAGCCATTACCCCCCCAGCACCCAACATATTAATATGCGAACGTTCGCATTTTTACAGGTTATTGGAAAAATTGAAAACTATCAAAAATAACTTTCTGTAATTATTATGATCATAATACAGTGTATGTTATACGAACGTTCGCATAACAAAATAATTTCAGCTAATTTTTGACCTGGCTAGATAGCAGATTACTGGTACCTTAATCGTCGTATTAAATTCACGCAGATTTATAGCATATATCTCTAGGAAATAATAACTTTTTGAGGATTTGAAATGATTTAGAGGATAGCCCCAAGTAAATATTTTTCTGAATCTCTTTAACAAATTTATTTATTAGCAATAAGTACCTGATCAATAGGTTTTGGTGGAAAAATCGGTGTCTCTTTCCACAGCTTCCAACCCAATATTTTTATATGCCGGCCCTTGGCATACACTCTATTCCCAAAATCTGCCTTTGACCTCAAGGAAATAAGATTACTCTTGCTAATTGCAGCGTGTTTTTTGTTTGCCCCCATATCCTTTAGAAATCGGTCAATTAGCAAATGGCCATAAGTCGAAAGTCCTTTTCTTCGGTACTTCGGTGTAGTAGATTCACCTCCCGGAACAACAGCTTTATTCTCGAAGTTAACGTTAAACGGAATATCATTAAAAGTTTTCTTGGCATCCTCTGTTGTTGCTGCCCAAACTATGTATGCAAGATCAGTCCCAATAAAAATGCAAAGTGCCACAGCTCCTTTGTCCAATCTATCTCGGGCATTATGGTGAGATAAGCGGAAATCGCTTAACTCAATTGCCACCTTATCTGCCTCCTGGTTTGTTTTGACAAACCTGTATGTAAGATTGGGTATATCTGGTACAAAATCATCAGGATCTGTTTCCATTTCTTTTATTGAATTCTCAATAAGATAGTAAGTTTCATAGATGAAAAATTTATGTATCAGGTACATAGATGCTCGTTTGAAAAGAGATGCTAATCCTTCTTTATCAATTATAGCTTTGATTCTATCTGTAATAGATTTAAAATTAAGCATTTTGTTCCGTATTTCTAAAATAGCAGATTTCTTGCCTTAATGAACGCCTAAAACCTATCATGATTTATAGCATATATGTTTAGGCAATGACAACTTTTTGGGGTTTTGAAATGGTATGGTATATAGCCGCTATCTGCTATTTATCAATCAAGGGTTTCTGCACAATAATGTATCTATTTCTTGCTTAAAATTTTAATCATTTTCTGAGAAAGCTGTTCAAGGGTAAAAGGTTTCTGAATAAAGCCGTTGCATCCACGCTCGAGTATTTCAGTTGCCTTACCGTTTATGCTGTACCCGCTTGAAAGTAGAACCTTGATGTTATGGTTTATCTCCTTTAAACTGTCATACGCATCACTCCCGCTCGTACCAGGCATAATCATATCTAGAATTACCATGTCAATTTTTTCCTGATACTTTTTGTAAATTTCCAATCCTTCATTTCCGTTTTTAGCAGTTAAAGCTTTATATCCTAACTCCTTTAGAAACGATTTCCCCACATCAAGTATCATCTGTTCATCATCTATAATAAGAATTGTCCCCGATCCTCTTTTCAATCTTTCCGTAGGTTTTTTATGCTTCTTTACTTTCTTTCTTGAGGCAGGAATAAAAATGTTAAACGTTGCACCTTCACCAGGTTCACTGTAAACTGTAATAAAACCCCCGTGGTTTTTGATTATGCCGTATGCAGAGGAAAGCCCCATGCCTGTACCCCTCTCCTTCTCCTTGGTCGTAAAAAAAGGGTCGAATATCTGTTTTTTAGTTTCTTCGTCCATGCCGATACCCGTGTCAGTTACTGATATCTTCACATATTTTCCCGGGGTAACATGAAAAGGCTGTTTATAATCATCGCCAACCTTTACGTTTTCCGTCTGTATATGGAGTTCTCCTCCATCAGGCATAGCCTGCCAGGCATTGACATATATATTCATTAGAATCTGCTCTATCTGGCCTCTGTCAACTTCGGCGGTATACAGATTTTCCTCATATTTACTATGGATAGTGATTTCCTTTTTAGTACGGCTAAACATAAGGTTCTGATCTTTAACAAGCTTATTTAAATCGGTCGGCTCTACCTCGTACTTGCCTCCTCTTGCAAAACCTAATAGCTGCCTTGTCAGTTCTATCGCACTTTCAACGCACTTTTCAATTCCATCAAGGTGCTTGTAATGTGGATGTGAAGTGTCTATCTTTGACATCATGATAGATTTGTATCCTAAAATACCCATGAGCAGATTGTTAAAGTCATGCGCGATCCCTCCTGCCAGGATTCCGATCGCCTCCATCTTCTGGGCCTGTTGGAATTGGGCTTCAAGTTTCACCCTTTGTTCTTCTGCTTGTTTTCTTTGTGTGATGTCATAAATCGTTCCTTGGACAAACTCCGGTTTGCCATTGTCACCACAAATGTTTTTACAATATTCCTTAACCCATCTTATTTGGTTGTCTTTCCGTATAATGCGGTATTCTCTTTCAATTGAGTAACCTGGAATCATACTAACCTCTTCCGAACCCGGCAGATTTATAAGATCTTCCGGGTGAATTAAATTTTTCCAATTCATTTTTTCAGAACTCAATTCATCCGCAGTGTATCCCGTAATTTTTTCAGTAGTTCCGTGAAAGAATAATATCTTCCAAGTTGCAATCATACCTTTGTATGCGATGCCTTGAAAATCTTCCAGGAAGGACCTGTATTTCTCCTCACTTTCTTTAATTGCTTTTTCAGATTTAATACGTTCAGATACATCTCGCACAATACCGCGAAATCCAACAGGATCTCCATATTGATCCTTCATTAGGGAGACAGATAACTCAAGGTCAACCTTTCTTATTCCATCTTTTTCTTTAGTAAAAAATTGAAAACTTTCTATTTTAGCGGGCTTCCCTGTCCTATAGACATTATTGAAAGTGTTAAATATTTTTTTTGCTGTTTCAGGTGTATTAAATTCGCGATTACCTTTGCCTAATAATTCTTTCCTTGAAATTTTTATAATTTCAGATAATTTATCGGATATAAATGTAAATTTTCCAGTAAGATCAACTTCATAATATCCGTCTTCAATACCATCCAAAACAGCTTTATATTTTGCTTCACTTATTCTAAGCTCCTCTTCAGATTGCTTACGCCTGCTTATATCCGTCATAAAAACTAAAACAGCCGGCTGCCCTTCCCATTCAATAGCAACAGGTCTTATGTTCATCCATCTGACCTTCTGGGTTTTATCGATTATCCGGATATCATAATCATCAGGGACTTTTTCTCCTTTCAATCTTTTGAGATGATTCTCGGTGACCATTTCCTGGTCATCAGGATGAACCCATTCTAAAAATGACCTGTTTGGTGTTTCATTTTGAGAAAAACCTGAAATTTTAGCTGCTAAGCTGCTAATCAATTTAAGTTTTCCTTCCTGAATTACTAAAATGGCTTCATTAGCATTTTTAATAATAGTACTGTACTTATAGTAATGGTCTTTTAATTCATTATTCTTTTCACTGTAGTTATAGAGCGTGTTTTCTAGAGTTTTAATCCTCTTTTCCATATCTTCATATTTTGAATTTTTATCCATCATTGCCTCCACTAGATAGCAAAAACTTCAAAACTCATTCATTTTATTGTCAAGATAGTTGCAGGGTTAAAATTACTGGTACTCTTGCCTTAATTGTAACTCAAGTAATGGTTGGATTTATACCATATAGTGTTATGTAATGGAAACTTTTTAGAGGTTTGTAAAAGCTATAAAACAGAACTGATATTTTACCTAAAAAGCGGAATGATAATCCCCTTCCCAGTGTATTCATTCATAACTAAAAAATCACAAAAAAATGGTGCTTCATGAATTGAAAAGTCTTGACAAACAATTTACGTGTATGTACACATAATCTCCTGTGATAGCCTTTTGAGCGATAATTTTTTTTAGCCCGGTAACTTTTAATGGTCTTTTAATAAACTACCCTCTTTCTGGGGTTTAGATCGCTACATTTTCAAGCATGGTTGATAACCAACTTAATTTATTTAAAAAGGGATACGGAATGGATGCTTTAAACAGTGTAAAATGCTCTGAAATGGGAAGATCCTGTGTATGCTTAAATCTGCGGAAGGCAAGCCGTATGATTACACAAACATACGATGAGTTCCTGCGGCCCTCCGGATTAAGGGGCACCCAATTCGGTCTGCTGATGGTGGTAAAGGGAGTGGGAAAAGTAACGGTTACAAAGCTGGCCGAATGGGCCACCATGGAACGGACAACGGACCATGGAACGGACAACGGTAACAAGAAACCTGAAACTTCTTGAAAAGAAAGGTCTTGTAAAAATTGAACCCGGAGAGGACCAGAGAGAAAGAGTCGTTACGTTAACGGATGATGGTATCAAATCCTTAAATGCTGCACTCCCTTTCTGGGAAAAGGCACAGCATTATGTCACGGAAATCTTCGGAGAAGACAGGACAAACCATGTGGTGAAAGAAGTATCCAAAATGGCTTCCATGATTCGTAACAATTAGTTTTTTTTGGAATAAAATGTGTATTTACACCTTTTGATAAAATTTAAAAAATTTCCTGTTTTATTATCTTTCACGCAGCAACAAATCATTAAGGAGGTTTAGTTATGGCCCGTTTAGAACGAATGACCGATCAGGAAAGAAAACACCTCGAAGCGCTTGAGTGTCCAACCTTTGAGACCCATCCCTGGGTAGCAGGACCACCCTTGAGTGAAAGGCGTGTAGCCATCATCTCTACCGCAGGCCTGCATCGTCAGGACGATCGACCGTTTACGTTTGATCCAGGCGACTATTACCGGGTGATCTCTGGGGATATCAAAGCCACTGATCTCGTGATGAGTCATGTGTCCACAAATTTCGACCATTCCGGATTCCAGCAGGACTGGAATGTTCTCTTTCCCATTGACCGGCTTCATGAGCTTGCCCAGGATGGTACCATAGGCAGCGTGGCTGATTTTCATTATTCATTTATGGGCGCCGTCGATCCCGTGCAAATGGAACAGGAAGCCAGAACACTGGCTGGAATCATTAAAAAGGACAATGTAGATGCTCTGTTGCTCTTACCCGTCTGACCCTACTGCACGCGCGCAGTTGGCGGGCTTGCATATTACTTTGAAGAAGAGGGCATACCCACAACACAGATCAGCCTGGTTCGCCTGCATACTGAAATCATCAAACCGCCCAGAGCCCTGTGGGTTCCCTTTGAACTTGGCCGCCCCGTTGGCAACCCCAATGATCCGGCTTTCCAAAAGCGGGTGTTAATGTCAGCGCTAAAACTCCTCGAAGCTGAAAGCGGGCCCGTACTCGAAGACTTTCCTGAAGAGGCTTTGGTTCTTGAAGGTGAGGTTGCCGCACTCTCCTGC
>JAFDFT010000260.1 GCA_019309685.1 Deltaproteobacteria bacterium | reverse complement strand
CACGCAATCACCATGGAAGAAGTGAAAAATAAAAGCCCTTTTAAGAAGCTTCACTTTTTCGATACATTTATTCCTGAAAATATTACTCTTGCAGAAGCACCGATGCAGAATCTGCCGATCAATGTCTATGATTCTTCAGCACCGGGAGCGTACGCATTCAGGGCGCTTGGGGCTGAGGTGGCAGGGAGGTTGTCGTTGGTTTAAAAACAATATAACGATGTTTTATGTAATTACCAGGCCGCGGATAAAACCCGCGGCCTTTTCTATTGCATCGATCATAATCATAAAACTACGGGATTGTATAACCAAAAAAGGTGATTTGGTTTTTCGGCCCTTTTGCTCTCTTTTGGTTTGGAAATTTTGAAAAAGCAATACGGAAAATTGATTAATAGTAGAGTCATTATTTATAAGATATTGTTTAATTCTTGCTATTTTACTAAGAGAATCAATGAACTTAAAATTTATGGGCGCAGGCGTGGAAAAGAGCTTATATATACATATTCCTCTTCAAAAGCTATATACTATAAAGATAACCTTAAAATACTGGTAAAAAATATAATGATTATTCTGAAATCGATGATTGCTAGAATGAAGGCCGTATTCAGGGAAGAGGGGCTAACATCCCTTTTAAAAAGGGGATTTAGATATTTAGTTCATCGGGTTTTCAGCCAGGTGATATATTACCTCAATGAGAGTCCAATTCAAGAATTGGGAATAGATCTGGATGATTTTTTACCCAATATACCCGACCTCACATACCAATTTATCAGAACCAACCGGGAAGCTGATGAAGTAGCCAATAAATTTAAAGACTTTCGGCTGTATTTTCTTAATTCCCGTGAAAGGCTGGATAGTGGCGCCATCGCTCTTTGTATTTATATTGGACAAGAACCGGCATACATATGCTGGATAGCCATGAATGAGTCGGCCAAGGCAACTTTTGGCGATGTTCCATGCCACATGGATTTCAACAATAGAGAAGCCTTTGTTGGAGGTGAAGTGACTATTCTAAAATACAGAAGAAAAGGGATAAAGACTTATGGTGTTCACTTAAGAGACCTGTTTCTTAAGGAAATGGGAGTGACTAAAAAACGTTCAGCCATTAGCGTACGTAATGATGCCAACTTAAAAGCAACAATTGGCCGCAAGAATATGATATACGCAAAAGCTTTGTACATAAAACTTTTTTGTTGGAAGTTTTGGAAAGAGGTGCCGATTTCACCCCCGTTGACTGTTGAACAGGTGATTTCTAAATATAAATGATATTGTGGAAACATTCATGATTCAAGTTCTTAGGGTGCGTAAAGTTTTTTGCGAATCGGACGATTTTATTTAAAATTAAGTATTCATTTCATCCGAAATAATCGCTTTTGGTTTTTCGATAACGCGCATGGTTTTCCACTTGCCGCTAAGAAAGCGAGCGAGAAAGGCAAAACTAAGCAAAACGATATATACGGTGATAACTGCCCATGCCGCGTATAAGCCAAGATTGAATACATTGAGAACAAGATAAGTTGGGATAGCAAGGCCGAGTAAGGAAAAGAAAAAAGTCATCAGCATGACAAATCTGGTATCGCCCGCACCCTTTATACCCGAAGAGCAGATAATATTCATTGTATCAAACAGGGAATATACAGCGATGAAACGCAATAGAACGGTTGCTATTTCTTTGATAGAGGTAAAACTTTCCGGATCAGCTTTAACAGAAAAGGGCCAGAGAAAAAAGCCCGGGAAGAGCACATAAGTAGCAGCAATACCCATCATGTAAATATAGGTGAGATGAAATCCTGAGTAGACGCTTTTTTCGGAGAGGTCCGGCCGTCCTTTGCCTTGGTACTGACCCACAAGGATCATTACTGCCATGCCGAAGCCCATCATCGGCATGAAAGCCAGCATGTTGATATTGAATGCAATATTGGTGGCGGCAAGCTTAATGGTCCCAAGGCGCCCGACCAGAAGGATGAAAACGGATACACTCATGTATATCACGAAGTACTGCAGTCCATTTGGCAGTCCAAAGCGAAGCAGACGGGTGAAAAGGGCAAAATTTGGTCGCCATCCGGACAGTATTCTATACTTTGCTTCATGTCCAGGTGAAAAAATGAGCGCTAGAAACACGACAAAAGCCCCGATATTCGATATCACTGTCGCAATAGCCGCTCCTTTAACTCCAAGCCTGGGCAATCCAAGGTGGCCGAAAATAAGCAGATAATTTAAAACCACATTGATAATGTTGCCCATAACGCTTACGATCATGACTATTTTTGTCTTCCCCTGGCCTGTGAAAAATCCTGCAATCGCCGCTATGGCAACGGCTGGGCCGGCACCAAGACAGATAATCTGAAAATAGATGATTTCCAAGCGCTGGACTTCCGGGCTATGACCTACCAGGCCGAAAAAGGGGACAGCCAGAGGTATCAATGCCATATGCACAATGGTGGCAATAATGGCCACATAAAATCCCTGCCACAAAATTGGGCCGATTTGCCTGTGGTGGGAAGCCCCCCAATACTGAGCAACAAACGTCCCTACATATCCGGCAGTGCCGATAAAAAGATTGATGATGGTAAAATTTAATATTCCTGCCGGCATTGTGGCAGCAATGGCTTCAGCGGAGTACCAGGCCAGAAACATTCGGTCAACAAACTGTTGGATTGCCAGCGATGTGGTGCTTAAAATGAGAGGGATTGCCAGTAAAATAACCTGTTTATATCCAGCTTCTCTGTTCCATTTTTCTAGAATAAATGAATATATTTTATGCAAGGTCAATGACTTATATCTCCATATAGTATTGGTGTTGATGACGCGCAGTATATAGACCAATCGGGTTCGCGGGTCAAACTTTTCAGGGAATAATTTAATTCTAAATCAAAATGTTTTCTTTCCACCCTATTTTAACAAGATCAATTTTACCTGGGTCAGCTGTGCCGAGGTTGTGGCGTGTGTCCGAGAGAAGAATATGTTTTGGCGGTGGATTTATGGGGCGATCTTCTTTAAAATATTCTTTCCTTTTGGCCTGAAGAATCCTAACGCCCACTGAGTCCACAGCAACCGGATCAAGCCCCACCAGCATGCCTTTGTAAGGCCAGGTGTACTTGGGCTTAAAATGATGGGGGCCGGAACCATGAAACAAAGGCGTGAAAAGCACGAGAATATTCAGGCGGGTTTTTCCATCAACAATAGGGAATTTCCAGATTTCTGCCAAGTCTGCGCATGAGTCGCCATGATGGGTAAAGGGCAATCTGCTAAACATGATATAGTTTTTTATCAAGCTGCCAACCCCTGACCAGTTATGGGTCCGAATGGGTCTCACGTTAATAAGCGCGGTCGCTTTTTTAAAAACAGGATCAGATCGAACACCCCGATCATTAATGCTGATCTTATTTTTAGGCACACCAGCATCAACAACTCTACTTTTGATTGCTTTCTCCAGTTCTTCTGGTGTAGGCAGGTAGGACCAGGCATTGGATTTAATGCCGACTGTGTCTGTAGGTTTGACTAGCTTTTTCCAGGCATTGGCGGTGTCCTTTTCATTGAGCAGGGCTGTTACTGCTTCATCGAGCATCTGCTGGACGACTTCCTGTTTCGGCCTGAGGATATCATCTAAGACGCCCTTGTTTCGGATAAGCACAACTTTAGTCTTGTTTTCTGTTTTGCCAAAGACTTTTTTCGGCATGGTCATGTATAAAGCACCGGCAGCAGCTGCAGTTGCTGAGTCTTTTAAAAACTTTCTTCTTGTATAGGACCTGTCTTTCATTTGTTAATCCCTATTTTCTGATTAATATCTCATATTCATACGAGTAGACTTTCATCTGGATATTTTTTTCTCACAATCTTCCAGCAGACGAAAGGCTTGGTTTTTTTCAAGCACATTGAAGATAACAATGAGATAGCGACCGACCATCCGGAAACCTGTCCATGTATTATCCTCGATTTTTACAATGTCGCTATCAGAAAGTTCAGGCAGATAATTTTTGATAAAATCACTTCGGGCACGTTTTGCATCTGTTTCTTCAGGATATTTTATAATGAGAAGGATGCTTCTGTTTTTTTTTGTTTCATATTTCGCGAAAAGGGCTTCCGTATTGCTGTCAATATGAAGGATATTTTCATGAGCAACAAAATAATAGGAATTTAGCCAAATATGATGATGAAAATAAAGGACGCTATCTTTTACAAGGAGCTCTTCAGGAAGCAGGTTGATAATTTCGGGCAGCGGGCCTTCAGAGTGAATTTCGGATTCGATATGCCTGGCGATGCTGAATATCGCTTCTTTTGATTCTTTGGTTTCAGGATTGGCCAGAATAGAGATAAAGTAACGATCCTTCCAGAAAAGAAGGAGCCCGGGCACATATTGTGAACCCTGGCCGAATAATTTATCCTCTGTTTCTCTTGAATGAGAAAATACACCAAATGCATCATGAGAAGCACCCATATCGAAAAGATCAACCAGTATATCGGGCTGATTGGATGCTGCATACCTGCGGCTTATGACCTTGTTAAACCCATAGGAAAGATAGAGTTCAGCACCCCCATTAATGTATTCATAAAGGTTGTCTTGACCGTATGTGTTATCTTTTGCAGCAAGTGACCAGCCGGCGAGGTCCCCGGG
>JAFDFT010000642.1 GCA_019309685.1 Deltaproteobacteria bacterium | reverse complement strand
CTTGTTCGTTATAGCAGCCGCGATCATGCGTAATATTTAAAAAATGAATAGAAAAGGGCCGTTAGAAGTTATAACTCAAAAAAGTGGGAGTATTATGAAATGAAAAAGCTATCAGGGACAGACACCCAAAGAATGATTCAATTATTTGAGAACGAACTAAATATGATACATGGCGTCAGTGTCATAGAAAAGATGCAATATCGCAGAAAAATAATGAATGTGCTGATGCCAGCTTTGGCAGTTAATGATGTAAAAGTAGAGGCAGTGATAAGCGCAGTTGAACAAAGACTCGGCGATGTATTAAGAATATTTCAAGATGGAGATGGTTTTAAGGAAAAGCTTAGACGGGAGTTGGATAGCAAACTAAGATAACGGTACATCAATTTCCCTTCCAGCCCGTTCGTTGACCTTGCATATTTGATTTCCTGGCCGCCATTTACTGCTCAACAACGGACGGAAACATGTGTTACATGATTCGCATGGAATGATTTTATCCGCATGCCCTTTTTTTACTTTATTTGGCCATTCGGGATCAGTGAGTAACTGGCGTCCGATGGCAATAAGGTCTGCTCTGCCTTCTGTGAGGACCGCTTCCGCTATTTCAGGAGTATTAATGCGTCCGACAGCTATTACCGGTACTTTTACATTTTGTTTTATAGATTCTGCCAAATGGACAAAAGTACCCATACGTGCTCTTTTGGTGGGTGAGGCATCATTACATCTACTCCTGCTTTTTCCAATTCAACTGCAAACAGTTTGCTCTGTCTTAATGTAACACCCCCCGCCCTTTTTTCTTCAGCTCCAAGTCTGTAAAATACAGGGAAGTCATCTCCAACAGCATCTCTGACGGATTTTACTGTTTCCAGTCCAAAACGCATTCTGGCATAAAGATCGCCGCCATATTCATCCGTTCTCTTATTGTCAGCGCCTGAAAAAAATTGACAGAGAAGATATCCATGCGCACCATGCAAATCGATAAAGTCAAGCCCTGATTCCATGGCTTTTTTTGATGCCATAGCAAATTTTCCTATTATCAATTGAATTTCATCTTTGGTTATTTCTTTCATTTCGTCCGTTGCTGATGGGGCGATCAATTTACTGCCGGGAAAACTCGGAGCGCCGCTTCCAGCGGGGAATTGATTACCATGCCACAGTTGGATGCCTATTTTAGCACCAGTTATTCTGATTTTATCCGTAAAGGATTTCATGCTTTCCAGAAATTTTACCACACCATCAGGCCGTCCCCATGCGTTATCATCAAGGAAAAGGTCAACAGAAGTAGCGGCCATAACAATACTTCCAACTCCGCCTTTGGCCCTTTCCATATAGTACGCCCGTGCGCGCTTATTCGTGAGCCCAAGAACCAACTGCATGGGAGCCATGACAATGCGGTTTTTTAATTTCATTTTTTTAATCGTCAGCGGTTCAAAAAGTTTCATCGAGAGTCTCCTAAGTTCAGATTCTGTCAAATTGGAAGACTATAGAAAGAAACGAAAAAAGCGTCAAGAAAGAACATATATTTAATAAAATATGGCTGATAAACACATGTTTGATACTCCAAATTTATTCATAAGTCGTTGTTTTCAAAACTTTTTGATAAAAAAGCATTAATTTGATAATGTATGCCTGAAAGAATTCTGACCTGAAGTACAAATACATTTGTGGATAAGGGCTTAAAATATTGGTGGTTTCTGAGAGCTAAACTTTACACTTAGTTTAAAAAATGGAAAGGATGTATTGAAGCAGGGTGAAATAACCGTATAGAATGATATGTGGAGTTGAATTTTAGATGAATGTCCAATGATCAAGAAGCGGTGTTTCATCCTAAAAGTGTATGAATTTTATTCAAACTTATATTAAGAATACAAGGAGATAAAAATGAAAAAGCAGATTAAACATTTTTCTGTATTTCAAACCAGTAAGGTTCTGGCTATCTTATTTGGAGCCATTGCCATTATATTTGTTCCGTTTCTTTTAATTCCATCTCTTGGAAATGAAGGCAACGGATCAATGGTGGTATTTTCCTTAGCCGCGCCTTTTTTATATGCGATCATGGGATTTATTTTTACAGCTCTGTTTTGCTGGATATATAATATATTGGCAAAATATGTTGGTGGTATTGAGTTTACTTTAGAAGATGTGAAATAGTAAAGCATTGTTATGGTTTAATTCTCCTGGGTAAACCCCCGGCTATG
>JAFDFT010000259.1 GCA_019309685.1 Deltaproteobacteria bacterium | reverse complement strand
GAATCTATATAATAATTGATATTTATTATTTTGTTAAATTGCAGATTGCTTGCCTTAATGTTCGCCTGAAATTTGATTTGATTTATAGCATATATGGTTATGCAATGACAACTTTTTGGGGGTTGGAATGTTTTGGTGTATATCCGTAACGTGTGGAGATGTTAAGTTTATGCGATGATTCGACTGATTTTATTCCTTTTCATTTGCAACACCTACAAATGTTTGTATGCCCTCTTTTTCAATAGCCTTAAGCCCAAACTCTAAAGCCTCCTTCGCACTGCTAAAAGGTTCATCCCAACAGGTAGAATTATTATGCTCATCAACGATTTCCAATAGCCATCCATTTTTTTCGCTATCACTATAAACATCGATTCTTACAGAAATTCCATCAAATTCTACTTTTCTTGTAATTTCAGAATCATTAAAATTTATCACCTTTCCCATTATTAATTCCTCATACTTTATTTTATTATTACGGCAATCATTAAGATTTATAATACAAATGATTCGGAATTACAAACTACTATATATTGTATTCTGTTTCAGTCCAAATTAGACAAATTTTAATAAGAAAGGTGTTAGTTGGGAGCTCCTCGTAACCATTATGGAATCAGTTCCTCTGTTGGACAGAGCGCCCAAATCCAGCCAGCAAACTCCCCCACAACATCATGCGATTGAGTTTAGCTTGACATACAACGGTGGATTTCGTTAAATTCCGGTTTCAAAAGCAAGTTCTCATCAATAAAAGGAAATGGTGAATCTGAAGAAGGACAGATTTACGAAAGAGATAAATGACGTTTTTTCAGGAAATCCATTTAAGCGAAACGGAACTACCGCTGGGAAAAATAATTATGATCAAGAACGTACTTTTACAGAAAACACTGCAATGGGGCGTGAGCGACTGCCAGTTCATCCGTGCCGGGGCTATGAGCCGGAAAGTCGGTTCGACGGATCGCCACTGCAAAAGGTTGGTGAAAAATGGGGGATAGCATCTGGCGTAACACCCAGTTCCGATATTACGTTGCCTCCACCTCCTTCATCGGGTTTTCATTCGCCATGCAGATGCTGCTCGTGACCTGGCTGTTGATTGGTGTGTTGAATACACCACCGGAGCGGGTGGGCTTCGCCCAGGCAATGATTGGTGTGCCGGGTTTTTTTCTTATGCTGTGGGGCGGCGTCAGTGCCGACCGTATCGACCCACGAAGATTGATGACCCGTATGTATGGCTTTGCGATGTTACCACCGCTGGCGCTTGCCGTCGCCGTTCTCGGCGGATATCTGAGTTTCTGGGCGGTAACGATATGGGCGTTGGCGATGAGCGTGGTGATCTCCTACGCCATGCCGGCACACACCGCCGCGTTGAACCGTGTGGCTGGCAATCAGGTTCAAGAAGGCGTCAGTGCGTCGATGGCGTTCGGTTTCATAGTTCAGATATGTGGCTTTTCGCTTGCCGGGCAATTGGATTTGATTGGTACCGAGACGGTTCTGGCTATCCAATCACTGTCCCTGCTGGTTGGATGCCTGATGATCCGGCGGCTCAAAGATCTGACGCCGGCGCACCGAAGTGTGACCACGACCTCGTCCTGGGCAGGGCTCAAAGAGGGCCTGACGATTATCATCAGAGACCGGCTGATTCTCTGGATAATGCTACTCAACCTGATATCGATGATATTCAACTACGGCTCTTTCACCATCGTCCTGCCATTCATTTTGACCAAGGTCTATGGCGGCGATGCAGCCTTTTTCGGTTGGATGCTGGCGTTGTTTTTCTTCGGTGCTGCGATTTCCAACTTCATCATGTTGCGCTATATGCCGTTTAAGAGGCCAGGGCGGCTGTTTCTGGGTATGCAGTTAACACGCGGTCTGATTTTTGTCTTGTACTGGATCGGACCGCATCAATCTATCATTATTCTTGCCACATTTCTGTGGGGATTGAACATGGGAATTACGAGCACGACATCGCGCGCAATCGTTCAGGAATCAGCCCAGGAGCGCTTCCGCGCCCGAATTCTTTCAGTCTATACCGCTGGATTGTTCGGCTCGCAGCCCTTTGGCGCATTGATTCTCGGCTTCGTCATCAACGCGGTTGGACCGCTCAACGCAATGATTCCCGGGATGCTGATCTCGGTAGCGATTTTCTTCGTCGGAGCAACGGTCTCGCCGATCTGGCTTTATCAATCACGCACCGAACCGGCCGGTGATTGAGATTCGGACCTCATGTGGGAGCCAATCCTACGTCAAGGGATTTTCCGGTTTTTTCTTTCACCGTAAGAGTAAGCTCAATTTTTTTTCAATTCATTGATTGCAGAAAGGTTTTATGTGGAAGGCCGATGCTACCCCATCTTCTGCGTTATCAAAGATCCGCAGTAGATTATTACGGTTTCACCCTTGATGCTTTGTCGGAGCGAAGCGTAGATCCCGTTGCCGGGGAAACTGGAGCACCCTCAAATTTCGCTCAATTGAGGTATGGCATTGGTAAAAATCAGTTCCGGCCTGACCAAGTTCCACTCCCACTAGCTGCAGACCATTTCCCCAAGGCAAGTATAGTGTCTTTTGATTTCTTAACCTGCCCCGTCCAGGTAACCGCTGGACCGGAACCGACACCTTCGGCTTGAAAATATCCACTGCTATCAACGCACCCAGAGATAGTGCCTGAGATAAAACCGGAATAGTTGCCAGTGACTGTACCCTTAGTCGAAATTTCTATTTCAAAATCGCCAGAAACCAATCCAGTCCCAGGGTATATGCCCTTCCAGGTTCCATTAATTTTACCCTGCAACTCAGATGTTTCAATATTCCCACAATCTTCAGTTGATTGAATTTTTTGAGATATCCCCAAGCAGGGGCAAAGAAGGAGTACGGTTATTAAAACAAACATGGGCAGGAATAAGGACATCACAAGTTCTTTGAAAGCAATTTTACTATACATTATTTACCTCTAAATTATAGGTTAATATTTTTCTTTGGGCGAAATGCCGAAAAAGTATTATAAATAAAGCCAGTTGGAGAATTAAAAACATAATGAAAGATAAGACAAATATTCTATTCTGTAATGGGGTCATCTTGCTTTAAGGCTTAAAGTGAAACGCATGAATGAGACTTTATGCTGCAATCGACAATGATTGCATAATACTTAAATAAACTAAATTTCCAGCAAACTTCATGAGTTGGTTACTAGAATATTAAAGGTTACAATTTCTTGCCTTCCTTGAAGTCTGAAGTTTATTGTCATTTATATCACATATGGTTACGCAAAGTGTTCTTTTATTAAGTTCTGATCTGAAATGGTATGGATCGTTAAAGAGGCATAAACCTTCCCCTTTTTCTCTGCTCTTTTAGGACCCAGTCGATGGCTTCTTCTCTTGTTTTAAAAACCGGATGTTTTTCACGCATTAATACATTGAATAGTTGGACAGCTATTTTTTCAAGCGGCTTTGAGCAGATTACACTATAATCGATGACGTATTTTTCATTTAAAGGTTTTACTTTTTGCTGGTAATCTTTAACAAATTTTACTGACGCCATCCCCATTTCAGACACGTCAGTTATAACCCATACTCTGTTTTCCTTGCCACTACTATACCATCGCTCGTCTTCGCTTATAATATAGTCAACATCTTCGAAAGACAGAGCCTTGTTAATAAATTTAGTGAAAACAATATTCAGCTCTGCGTCATATTCGCCTTCATGCTTAACGTTTAGCATAGATCTCTCCCTGTAGATTTCTTGTCTTTATACTATACCTATCAATATTCATAGTATATCTGTTTAGGCCCTGCATGGGCCTAAACTATGCTTTTCATCATCTTATTTTTGTTCAACTAAATAGTTTTTAGCTTCTTCTATATTATCAAATGTAAACAATGGCCTCTTGGTAAATAAACGAACCGCTTTTAGCAGCAATTCAGTTCCAAGTGTAAGCCCAACTATAGCTGTTGCTTTATTGTAAGGCTTTGCAAATTTAGCATATTTTTTTAATTTATCCCAAGATTCAGTGTTAAATTTGATATCCGTAGTATCTATTAATGCCAAAACCGAATTTTCGGGTTGGGATGGTAAAATTTTTTCAGCCCCTTCAATTACTGCCACAATATCCTCCGGGGTTCCACCTTTAAAATTGTATGATAATATTTTTGTACCGTTATGTTCTATCCAATTTAATCTATCAGTCATTTAAACCTCCTTTATTTTTTGATTTAAAAAATATTATTAAGCAATATTTATGCCATATTAATGTGATTTTCAGGGATTGCATGAGATTTTACAGGCATTTTTTAAATAGAAATACGTATTGATAGGCTAAATAGAAGATATCCTGCTTCAATCTGTAATTTATTTAAAATGCAAATTACGCAAGTTAATTGAAGCCTAAATTTTTAAATACAAAAAGATGATTTATATCAAGTCATGTCCTGCTAATGCCACAAATTATAAATTACCCCATGGATTACATTATTCCTAGAGGCATTTTTTTAGAGATCGTTATTTAATCATACGGCAATAATGTGGATGAATTGCCACACGGGCGTTTAAAGAGTCGTTGGAGATCTTAACGGAATACACCGGAAGCTCGGAGATTGACGGATGGGAATGGGGAAAAATGCATAAAATAACGTTTGA
>JAFDFT010000258.1 GCA_019309685.1 Deltaproteobacteria bacterium | reverse complement strand
CCATCCGGAAAACACCGGTGGTATAATTTAAGTGCAGTCTGCAATGAAGCAGCTGCAGAAACAAAAAGAGTTTCACCATGAAAAGTAAATGAATAGAATGACCTGAAACTTTCTGGAAGTTTGATACATTGGATGTGATAAAAAAGGTAAAGAATAAAGGGTTGATACCTTCGTTCTGTTTATAATTTATCAAGCTATTATTCTATTATTTATTCCATTTTCCTCCAAAGGTAAATGCATCAAAAAAATCCCCCTCAATTTTTCTCAGCGACAAATTAAAGTCTTTCGCATACTCACTAGGATCAGCAGCATCTGGATGTGATGCATTAAAGTTTTTTATCAGCTTAATCCCTTTTGCATTTGGCTCAAAAATACAAATAACCCCATTTGATTTAGATATACGGGTACATTCTTTCAATACTTTTTCATGATCCTCTTTTTCTATATGATGCAAAGAGCCCAAAAAGAAAATTGCATCAAACGTATTCCCTTCAAATGGCGTATCTTTTGCATCAAAATGCTTAAATTCGATTAAATGACTAACATTTACTTTTTTTGCGTTAACGAGCCAGTCTTGTTTTGCATACGTCGAATCATCTTCTTCAGGCTCACCGGTCACTACTTTATAGCCATTTAAAGCCAGCATTATTGCCAGGTTGCCAATTCCTGTTCCAATATCTAATATTTTTGCATCTTTTGAGAGTTTTAAATCCTGGAGAATCATGTTGGCAAAATCAACTGTAAAACCAAATTCTCGACCCAAAATCTTTTTTGCTTCTTCAATATTCATTAAAATATCCTTCTCTTCTTTTATAGGTTTTCAGCGTCACTCTTCTCCTGGGTGATACTCCTTTTCAAGGTGTTTTTTAATTTCTTCTTTGGTGAGCAAAGATTTTCTCAATTTTTAATGAGAAGAATCTTTTCTGTTAACATTTCCATATTGATGGATTGCCCAGGATGCAACTCCATTGTTTGAAAATTCAGCAATCAGAATATATGAATCACCAGCGACACCAACCAACTTACCACCTTCTTTTTTAGTATGAACGGCATTTAGTGTATCTTTTCCTCCACCAATCGGAACATCTGTACTACCTCTTCGGAGACGTTGTATATCTCCCAAAGGAACATCCACTTTGCCGTAGTAATCAATTAAAAATTCAACCGCTTTTTGAAACGTTTCTTCCGGTTTTGGTATAGGCGTTCCTTGAGGTTTAAATATCTTTACATCATGGATTGGTTCGTACACTAAACGTGCCAATGCTGCCCCTGATGAATCTTCTTCCATTCGTCCATGCCAGTTTTTTAAGAGTTCCATCGCCCGCCCTTCATTTGTGTTTTTCGGCGTATACGTTTTCAATAAAGGATAAAGAACTTCCTGATACATGGACGATGCCTTAGAATACGTTCTGTCAAATTTATACTGAAAAAATTCGTCTCTTGTGATCGACCTGTCTCTTCCGAATAATTCATGACTTCTGATTGCCCGATTGTTCATAATTGTCTCAATCCCCAGTGTTGTAGAGAATTTTTCAAGTTTCGGGTTCCCTTCACCAACCGTTGTCTTGAATGGATTACTGTTTGTGTTCATAAGGTATCCGGATGGCGGGTTAAGCACCTGTGGTAGAGATTTGTATGGAAGATATTCGCTCCAGATTGCTTCCGATGTATCACCGGGTAATATCGACAGCCAGTCGTATTTTTCTTTTCGAATAGGAATAAGTGCATTGTATACATAATAGATATTTTTTTTATCCGCATAAACTGTATTCATCATCGGTATGCCCAGCAATGACATCGCCTCTTTCCATTCTTCAAAACTGCTTGCTTTATTCATCCGGTACCATTGGTACACTGATAAACCGTGACGGTCCGCGCCAGCGTACCGAATCGCATAATATCCATTATCCAGTTTAACAACAGGGCCATGAACGCTGCCATATATTTTCCGTTTTACAGTCCAGTTAAACAGTCCTAAATCGATTTCAATCTCAGCATCTTTTACTTTCAGCGGTATCCATTCGCCGTCTAAACGATAAGACAGTAAGCCATTGGGATGCATGTTAAGTTTATAAACATCAATAAAGTCCGGTCGATTGACTGTATGGGCCCAGCCAAGATGCTGATTATGACCGTGTAATATTAGTGGCGCACCGGGGAAAGTGCCTCCAATCATATTCCAGCCTTCATCAGAAACAACATGGGCTTCATACCATGTGACCGGTCCTTCCCAGGGTTGATGGGAATTTATATTTATACGCACCTTGCCATCCGCTGATCGGTTTGGCCCTACAGCAGTAGCATTGGAACCCGCCAATTGACCATAAAACCATGACGGCATATCCGTGTTCAGGACCAGACGTTTTTGTATTGGCCATCCTTCTTGTAAACGATCCTCTTCTCTTGAGAATATATCCTCAAGTACTTTCCCCACCTCCATAAGAAGAGGAAATTTGTGTATAAATCCCGCAACAACGTCTTTTCCAGAGATAGGAAAAAATCGGCTGTCTATTTCTTCAGGATGCATATACGCGTAATAATTGAGGCCCTCTGTATATGCGTCAAGAAATGCTTTGAAATCTTCAGGCAAGGTTGAATATTGCTTTTCCAAGGTTTGGGGCAGCCCCAAGAATTGGACGAGATAGTCATTAATGATACTGAGTTTTTAAAGATGTAATAATGACAGTTTTCCCCTTGCTGCAACAAGACTCCCCTGGATAAGCGGAAAATCATCTTCAGCATGGGCATATGCAAGACCAAAAGCCGTAGACCTGTCCGTCTTCCCAAAAATATGAGGAATCCCCCATTGATCCCTGAGGATCTTTACCTCTTTTGCATATTGTTTTGAATATTCAGAAGGTTCCGGAGGGCCGGGTCTTAACTGAATTCGTACCCGGTACCATATGGATAATGAAATAACCGTTCCTAAAAGCAGAATGCCGATAATTAACCATTTTCTTTTAAACACTTTTTTCATGACAGCATACACTCCCAAGTTTAGATGTATTTTAATTCACAGTTACTGAACATCCTTAAAACATTAAATGTGACCGGTTTCGAATTGTTTGGTTGCGACAAGGATGGTTTATTACCACATTACATTAAGAAATAAAAACATTTTGGGATTTGAAGTGATTTGACAAATAAGTCCTATACTTTAGTTTCGATCCATTTGCCTCTGGCGTAACGTGTAAGTATGGCTATATCCCTTACAATATAATCTAAGATAAGCAGCATGAATGCAAATCTGACTTCCAGTTCAAGAATGTCAGTAACAATCCAGGCAGCAGGAATCCGGAAAGCATACATGCCCAGAAGAGTTATCAGAAGCGGTGAACGGGTATCCCCTGCCCCTCGAAGCGCTCCGGCAAGCGTGAAATATATGGCCATACCGCCCTGGCAAACAGCGACTGCGCGGATAAAATCCACAGCCACTTTGATAACATCCGGATCAGATACAAAGACAGAGGCTATCTGTTTTGCGAATGAAAAGAAGATAATGCCCATCAGCATCATTAAAGTCATTCCCCAGAACATGCAAATCCATCCGGTCTTTTTTGCATCTGCCGTTCGATTTGCTCCCAGATTTTGTCCAACAAGTGTTGAAGCTGCCATTCCAAAACCTGTGTTGGGAATAAAGGAAAGGGACAGCACATGCATCCCTACCTGATAACCGGACAGCACAGTTGTCCCAAATGCAACGATGAATTTTGCGTATATTAAAAGCCCCAGTTGAAGTACAATCATTTCCATGGCTGCTGGAACCGCAAGACGGATGACTTTCCAGAGACGCTCAATATCCAACTGAAAGTCCTTCAACGATATTCCGATCTTCAATCTCTCAGTGAACATCAGGAATAAAAAGAAACACGCACCGGCAAATGCGCTAATTGAAGTACCCATAGCAGCACCATTGATACCGAATGACGGACTTCCTAATCTCCCCAAAATAAACATGTAGTTCAGTATGATATGAAGAAAATTAACAGCAAATCCAATGACCATTGGTGTACGCATATCTCCTGCTCCGCGCAATGCTCCGGATGACGCTGATATAATAGCCATAAAGAGCTGACACATACAGAGAATCCGAAGATACGGAACAGAAAGATTAAAGACATCCTGCTCTACCCCAAAAAGATTAAAAATATGAGGAGCCAGAAACAATACCGATATAATCATTAGTATTGATGTGGTAATGCCAAAGATATACGCCTGACCCAATGCACGGCTTGCCTTTTCAGGGGTACCAGCACCTATGGCTCTTGCAACGATAGCTGTGATCGAAACTTCCATTCCAATAATCAGTGAAGAAAGAAGCCAAAAGATCATTGCTGAAAAACCAACAGCAGCCACCTCGGCCGAACCTAGACTTCCGACCATAATCAAATCAACAGTTGTTGCAAGATTTTGAAGAAGAACCGCCAGAATTGTAGGCCAGGCCAGATGAAAGACAGCCTTCCTGACCGGCATTTCTAGAAGATATTTGAATTTATGTGTATTATTGGACATTTTTATTAAATATTTACAATGAGCCAAAGGAGATCTGTCAATCAGAGATCGCCAAAGACGAAAAAACCTTCGATGCTCGGTAATAGCCGGCTGCCATGTACAGCCTCGTACCGAAAAAAGGCAAACAGATTGTGAGGTATTACGGATATTTGTTCAATGTGGCGCAGGGAAAATGGAAAAAAAGGTTGATGCCGGTGATACAATTCCATCTATTCTTTGGCTTGAATGTGCGGATAAATCGTATTTATAAATTAACCATGTATCCAAGTTTCAATTGTGCGTCTACATCCTCTTCCGTACAACTCAATTAGTATGCTGCAAGAGAGTTTTAATACGATAATCTATAGCACGTTGCCATGTGACATGACAACTTTTTTGATTTTAAAATCTTTTAGAAATTGCCAATATCGATTTTTTATCTAATTGTCTTAATACTGCTAATAACTTGTGCAAATGGAGCGAAGTAGAAATTACATCTGAGTTAATTTGCCTTTTTATAGGACATACGTGCCAATCCGCCATAATCTATTATTAATCCAGTATCTTCACTTCTTTATTAGCATGAGTTGCCCACTCATGACACAGGTCTGAAATATATCCGATAAGTTCTTCTTCTTTTAGATTTGAAGGTATCACAATATCATTTGCCAATCGTTTTTTCCCTTCGTTGCTTAGATAGAAGACATCCCAGCGATTACTATTCCTAACGACCTCAATTATTTTTCCGAAAACATTGATTTTCATTAGCATTGATTTCCAGCTATATTATTAAACCGCATGCAGCTATTTCATAACATCAGATGAATCATCTTAATTGATTTTTTCCTATAAAAAGACCAGCGGACAGCTTGCTTTAATGGCAGCACTTTGTTTGAACAAACATATAACACATATGGGTGGTTGTGGTTGAGGATGTCTTTATTCGTATCACATAATAAAAATGCCCGGACAAGCATTTACACTACAGATTGTCCGGGCATTTAACGTAAAACGAACTAGACTTTACTTTCTATCTTTTTTTCTTTTTC
>JAFDFT010000257.1 GCA_019309685.1 Deltaproteobacteria bacterium | reverse complement strand
CCTTTTAGATAACCAGAATAAAATATACATAACGGTCATCACTCGTATACGCAACCGTCATCACCCGGCTTGACCGGGTGACCCAGGGATACAGATAAAATTATTACGTTTATACTTTAACAAACAAAGGGATGTATAGAATACGTTGGTATCTGGATACCCCGGATAAACCGGGGTATGACAAAGAATGCCCATTTCTTTTTTGCTGATAACCGGATTATTCTATTTATCTTCCAAGTTTTTTTTCATACACATACTTTAAGAAACCTTTGAAAAATGCTGATTTTTGTTCGAGTTCAAGGAAAGCGATAATTTTAACCACACCGTACGATCTTCCAGACCTACGGGGCAGGCATCCATGCATTGAGTATTTCGAGGATTACAATTTGAAGCTTGTCGAAGCATAGCGAAAATCCCGCTCATCGGGGACGCAGAAATTGGGCAAAAAATGGGGTTTTGCAAAGGTTTCTTGAATGAAATGCTGTGTAGATAATCAAGACGCAGGTGTTGTAAAATTCCACATATCATTAACCTGTCTATATCAAAGGATAAACAATTAAGCAGCCAGATAGAATTTAGCTGAGCACTGTTAAGGTGTTGAATATTCCAACATCTGTTCACTAAAGACCTTTGGTTCCTACGCTGTCGTAAAATTAATTTTCCTTTAAATATCAACGTATTAAAATTTATAAAGTAGTGTTTTTTGTTGCTGGCACACCCCTTGCTCTACATAATGACAACGCTAAAATTCCATTTAACTGAAAAAAAGGAGTGTGAAAAATGGCAGCAAAAAATAAAGAGGATCGGAGAAGTCAGCTGGGATATGGGTCATCTTACAGAAAAGGACAAGAGAAGGATTTAAAAGAAGAAAACGATATTGCCGCGGTTTTAGGCGGGCAGGTTTGGAAAGTGAAACCGGACAAGGAAGCGCAGGCTGCCAATCCGTGCATCTGGATGCAGGCGGGGGCGGTTTCATTTAAAGGGTGCAATAATTATTACGACTGCACCACATGCAAGTATGACCTGGGAATGAAAAAGCAGGTTGAAAAGGGGAAACAGGTTAGTTGGCAGGATCGCATGAGAAAAAGAGCGGACCTGGACAGAGTTTGCCGCCATAGCCTGTCCTACCGTATCGGGAAAAGGCAGTGCGCGTATGACTATCAATGTTCTACCTGTGATTTTGATCAATTTTTTGAGGATGTATGGAATACCAAGACAAAAACGGTTCCCTTTGAAATTCAGCAAGTCAAAGGATTTGATATGCCTTCTGACTATTATTTCCATAATGGACATACGTGGGCTCGTATTGAAAGCGGAGGGCATGTAAGAATAGGGATCGATGATTTCGCGCTTAAAGTTTTAGGCGAAGCAGACGGATTTGATCTTCCGCTGATGGGCAAAACGCTTGAAGCGGACAAAGCCGGATGGGGTCTGAAAAGAAAGAAAAACCAGGCAGATGTTCTTTCTCCTATTAATGGCGTTATTATGGAAGTCAATTCCGGAATTCGAGAAAATCCCAAACTTGCGAACAAAGAACCTTATAGTGATGGGTGGTTATTTGTCGTCCGAACACCCGATATCAAGGGTGCGGCCAAAAACCTCATGGCTGACACGGACAGCTTTGACTGGATGAATAAAGAAGTCAACACGCTTGAAAAAATGATTGAAGAGGTAGCGGGACCTATGGCAGCTGACGGCGGATTTTTAAAAGAAGATATTTTCGGAAATATTCCTGATCTGGGATGGAAAAACCTGACAAAAACCTTCTTAAAGACATGATGGATGTGTCTGATAACGATTAAAATAAAGGAATAAGGGTATGGAAAAAATTTCTTTAAGAAGTCAACATTTTACAAAACCCGGCCCTTGCCTGTGGATGCAGGCGGGTATTGTTAAGCGTAAAATGTGTACGATTGACTATGATTGTGTCTCATGTAAGTTTGATAGAGCCATGTGCCGGGTATCCGAAGAAAACAGACGGTTAAGAGAAGCAGGCAAGGCTCCCCGGGGAAAACGCGGCAAAATTATGTTTTGGAAAGACACGTTAAATAAAATGCCTGTAGCAAAACGCCCATGTATTCATAGCATGAAGGGGCGTATTGATTTTAGAATTTGTGCCAATGAATACCGTTGCAGTGATTGTGAGTTTGATCAATATTTTCAAGATCAATATACGGTGCATGCCGTGTTGAAACCTGTAGATGTAATGAATGTTGACGGTATCAATATTCCCCAGGGTTTTTATATTCATCCCGGGCATTCGTGGGTAAAGATCGAAGAAGGCGCGTTTGTCAGAGTCGGATTGGATGATTTTGCTCTAAGACTGCTGGGCCCACTTGATTCCATTGATGCACCGCTGGTGGGTAAGGAAATGAAACAGGGACACGCTGCTATTTCCGTATCGCGCGGATCAAAAACAGCGAAAGTGTTATCTCCTGTAAACGGTGTTGTCACAGATATAAATCCAAAAATAAAAGACCAGGGGGGGGTGGCCAACGCCTCTCCCTATGCAGACGGCTGGGTGGTGAGGATGCATTCTGAAAATCTGAGGAAAGATTTAAAACATCTGATGATCGGAGATGAAGCCGAAACATTTGTAAGAAATGAGGTCGATCGTTTGTACAAGGTTGTTGAAGAGGCGGCAGGCCCACTGGCTGCTGATGGGGGGCATCTTACAGAAGATATTTATGGGGCTATGCCGCAGATTGGGTGGGAAAGGTTGACGAAGTCCTTTTTAAGGACTTGATGACTTTCCGAAAAGCCCAATTTCTGTGTTGCGCTGCATCCCTCGTCACTGCAGCGTACTATGAGTACGCCTCTTTCCTCGGGATTTGCGACGCCTAAAACTTGAGCTTTTCGCTTTGTCATCGTAACTTTAGCTTTTTAAAAAACTATTTTTCCCGGCCATCAGTAAAAAACATGTAAACAGCTTTTGTCATACCCCGGTTCATCCGGGGTATCCATATTGTTTGTTAAAGTACAAGTGTATTAGTTTTATTTGTAACCATAGATCACCCAGAGAATTCCCCGACCAAGAGATAGTATCGTAATTAACAAAATCACCATTTCTTGTAATTTAGTTTATTTCGTCATTCCGGGCTCCGACCCGCAATCCACCATAATTGCTAGAGAATAGAAGCCTGGAGCCCGGATCGGGCCTGTCTTGGATTGCGATCCAGGATCCGGGATGACTTGATGGAAAATCAAAGTTTTTTCTATCACGACACAGGCTCCAAGTCGGGGGAGGGTTATGATATTTATTTGTATTTTTCTTTCTGGTTATAAAAAAAAATCCAAATAGCAGGAGGAATATTGTCAGAGATCCCGAGGTTTGTTGAGGGGAAATTATCTTCTTCATATATTGGGGGAGAGTATTTTTATTTAACAAATTGATAAAAATGTGTCATAGAGTACTGATTATTTACATTTGGAAAACAGGCGCAAAAAGTACTGAAAAATTTTGATAGAGTAACTGCTAGTAGGAAATGAACCATACTCCACAAAACCCACACCTGAACTCCATTATCAATACGATTGTTGAACATCCAATCGATGATCGATTCCTTCAATTGCTGCGGCAATACGGAATCTCTAAGATTTACGATTGTCATTCTCATGTCTCTTCAGGACGGAATGACATCATCAAAGGCGCTTCTTTGGAATTAGTGCCGGAATTTCCCTTTTCGGTTAGGGATATCAATTCTTTTTATGATAAATTATTTGTAAACCATGGGATTGATATATTTTCAATTGTATTTGACACACCGCTCCCTGTTTATGATATGGGCAGGAAAAATAGGGAGCTTCTGGAAGATCCGGATGTAATTGGCACAAATACCGGGCAGAGGATATTTCCGTTTGCTGTTATCACACCTGATATGAATGATGCTCAGATCCAAATGTATCTTAAGATGGGAGCGAGAGGGTTCAAAATAACACCACGAACACCTTCCTCACAAAAAAATAAAAAGACCGTTAATGAAATATCACTTTTTGAAATGATACATCCTTCAGCGTTATCGATGGCGGATGCACATGGCTTGCCGATACTAATTCATCTTCCACAGCGGGTCGTTTCCCCTCGGATAAGACAATCTATTAAAGACGAGCTTTTGCAAATAGCTCAAAAATTTCCCGGGATAAAAATTATTCTTGCGCATCTGGGTCAGGCACAGACGCCATATAAAATAAAGGACATATTGGTATGGATAGATGCACATAATCTTTATGATCATGTGTGGATGGATATCTCAGCAGTAACCGTTTCATCAGTGCTGGCAAGAGCTTTGGATGGAAATGCCAAATTGCTGTATGGTACGGACATCGACTTTGCGCTTACTGAACAGGGCAGGTATGTCATGTACAGGATGATAAATGGAAAACGTGTTTTGGCTGACGATGACAATAGTGATAAGGTTATTACAGCGCTGGTGAGTACCCATTTTGGGAATCAGTTAAAGGAATTTATTCAGAGTCAAAAGATAGATTTGAATTATCCTATGCTGGTTGCGCAATGGGAAGGAATTTTAGATGCGGTTGATACGCTTAAAAGATCCGGAACACCGGATGCCCGGATCAAGCTGATTCTTGAGGATCTTTTTTTTAGGAACGCGGAGGTTCTTTTAGGAGTAAATAGTA
>JAFDFT010000641.1 GCA_019309685.1 Deltaproteobacteria bacterium | reverse complement strand
TTAATATGTTATGTCTTTCAGGGGATCATCAGAGTTTTGGCGATTGCGGTCCGGGCCAGAACGTGCATGATCTGGATTCCATTCAGCTGATACAGACCGTTCGGCAAATGCGGGACGAAGGAAAATTTCTTGGAGGAGATGATATTGATCGGCCGCCCCAAATGTTTGTCGGTGCTGCCGCCAACCCATTCGCAGACCCTTTTGAAATACGGGTGCCGAGGTTGGCTAAAAAGATTGCCGCGGGAGTTGAGTTTATACAGACCCAGTGTATTTATAATCTGGATAAATTTGAGGAATGGATGAAACTGGCCCGCGATAGAGGGCTTCATGAAAAAGTGTTCATAATGGCGGGTCTCACACCGATGAAATCCGCAGGTATGGCCAGATATATGAAAAACAGAGTTCCGGGAATGGATGTGCCGGATGAAGTGGTAAAAAGGTTATCGGATACACCCAAGGAAAAACAGGCGGAAGAGGGGATCAATATTTGTATTGAATCGATCGATCGCCTCAAGGAAGTTGAGGGAGTTCGCGGATTTCATATCATGGCAATTGAGTGGGAGGAAAAGGTCTCAGAAATCGTTAAAAGGGCAGGCCTTTACCCCAGGCCTGAAGTGTAGACGGACGATTGTTTGACCACGTAAAACAAAAAAAGGAGATGGTAAATGAGTGATAAAAAAAGAATTCTTGTAGTAGACGACGAACCTGATTTTGCCGCCATCGTTCAAAGAAATCTGGAAAAGGAAGGGTTTGAGGTTGATGTGGCATACGACGGCGTGGAAGGAATGGAAAAGGTAGCTGATAATCCGCCGGATGCCATTGTACTGGATGTGATGATGCCGGAGAAAGACGGCTATGAGATGTGCTCGGAATTAAAGGCGGATGAAAAGTATGCCGACATTCCTGTGGTAATGCTTACGGCGGTGGCAGATCATGTTGCGTCAACCCGATATTCTCATGCTGATGGGATGAGTATGGAGGCAGATGATTACCTGCCGAAACCCGCTTCAGCCGATGAGATCACCGCAAGCATTAAGAGTCTCTTAAATATGGAATAATGGTCAACAAAACAGGACTGTCATACAACATCTGCGACTGAACGGACATTTTTTCTGGATGGCGTGTATTTAGGTATATTCTTTCAAGAGTATTTATGATGAATGATATCATTTTGATCGATTCCTTCCTGTGAATGGAATAGGAATGGTTTGCACGAGGATGAAACAAAAAGAACCCTGACCCATTGTTTACTTAGGGCGGGGTTTTTTTGTGAGGTTTTGACATGGTACTTGATTCCACTGCTCGACGTTTATCGACTGATCCTCAAATAAAGGTTTTTTGTATTTTAAGCGACGAGCGGGCTTTTCGTTTAAAATCGCCGGCGATGGTACAGCCGAATAATATAGGTGCGGCCATGCAAAGCCTCCGTGTATTAAACATCGCTGGTGCGAATATCACAGTGCCTTATAAAGAAGTTGTGGTTCCTCATCTTGATATCTTATCGGAAGGGGCAAATATTATCGGCTCTGTAAATACCATCGTCCGGGACGGTGAAAAACTCAAAGGTTACAATACGAACGCTATAGGGTTTATGGATGCTCTGGATCATATCGGTTTCGAAGTCGCCGGGAAATCGGCGCTTGTTTTTGGAAGCGGCGGCATTGCGAAAGCAGTTGTTTTTATTTTTAACTGGCTTCGAGCGGAATCGATTATTGTTGCCGGAAGAAATGATGAGAAAACAAAACAGGTGGCCGATCGTATCGGTGGTGAGGTAAGATCATTGGAGTCTCTTACAGAGAGTCCTTTAAACGTTGACATTATTGTAAATGCAACATCTGTTTCCAGTACTGAAGAATCACCGGAACTGTCAAAGGTGGTTGAGAAACTTCAAGCGCCAAAATGTAAATTGGTGTTAGATTTTAATTATGGACGTCTTCAGAATTTCTGGGAAGATATGGCTAAAGCTAAAGGTATCCCTTTTATGGATGGGCTTCAGCCGCTTGCTTTTCAGGCACGACGGACGTTTGCTCTGTGGACAAAAATTCAGGTGGATCCTTCAGAGTTTTTAAAGGCAATTGAGGGAAAAGATTGAAAATTTTCGCCCTGTGTCTATAATCATTTCCAGCCACAGGTTTTGTCTGAGTTAGCGGTCAATTGGTTGGTTGCGAGGAAAGGGGAATAGAAATAAAGAGGTAATTGTTGTCTATGGAAGGGTAAATATTGCTTGACAAGATATCTGATATATCAGATATTAGTCTATCCTCTAAGATGTGAATTACTTGAATTATGCTGATTTCCGTTTAGCAATTTATGCGTTAACTAATGGTTTTAGTTAATGATATCAGGTTTATATTATCAACGATACATAAACACTATGCTAAGGAGGGTATCATGAAGGCGATGTTTAAGTTTTTGAAAAGTTGTATGTTGCTGATTCTTGCTGTCCTGATGGTTACATCCATCGGGTACGCGGAGGCTCCCAAAAAGGGAGGCGATTTTGTTGCTATTTATCAACCCGGTTCAATGCCGGCGCATTTCAATTGCGGCATTCAGTCCGGAGCAGCCATAGCTTTTCCAGGCGCACAGATTTTTGCCTCGCTTGTGGAGATTGACGAC
>JAFDFT010000256.1 GCA_019309685.1 Deltaproteobacteria bacterium | reverse complement strand
AATATTGTTGGTATGGCCACATATGATTTTCCTGATCTTCCATTAATAGAGAATATTGACAGTTTTAAGATGGATGCGTTGGAATTTAATAATATGATAGAAAAAACATCTATTATATTAGGAGCTTCAGATGATAAAAGATCACACATTACAGGAACATATTTTGAAACACTAAAAGATGAAAATAAAATAAGAATGGTATCTACGGATGGAAGCAGGCTGTCGTTAGCAGATTATTCATTTGAAGAAGATTCTGTTTTTAAGGAAGACAAAAATTTTATATTACCAAAAAAAGGATTATTGGAGATAAGCAAATTTCTAGATAAAGAAGTAGCGAAGTTAAACAAAGAAAACTTTTTAATGATGTTAAAAAGGATGTCTATTTTAGCATCAGAAAATTATAGAGGAGTTGTTTTTAATTTTAATAAGGATAAAATAATTATAAATTCAACGAATCCGGATATTGGGGAATCAAAAGAAGATATGGATATAGAGTATAATGGAAGCAAGGTTGCCGCCGCTTTTAATCCGAGATATTTTATAGATACATTAAATGTAATAAACGAAGAAAATATTATAATAAGTTTGTTTAATGAAGAAAAACCGTGTTTTATTGAAGGTGAGGAAAACAAAAACTTTTTAAGTGTTATAATGCCAATGAGAATATAATGAAAACAAAAGATTACGATGCAAGTAGTATAGAGGTTTTAGAAGGACTGGAGCCGGTTAGATTAAGACCTTCTATGTATATAGGAAATGTTGATGTAGAAGGACTTCATCATCTTGTTTACGAGGTGGTGGATAATAGTATTGACGAGGCAATGGCGGGGTACTGTGATAAAATTAAAATAACAATACATGATGATAATAGTATTACTGTTATAGATAATGGCAGAGGAATTCCTGTTGATAAACATAAAACAGAAAAAGTTCCAGCGGTAGAGGTTGTACTTACAAAGTTACACGCAGGTGGAAAATTTAACAGTGATTCGTATAAGGTATCCGGTGGACTTCACGGCGTGGGTGTTTCGGTTGTCAACGCGTTATCATCATTTTTTGAAGTTGAAATTTATAACGGTGGCAAAATTTATTATCAGACATTTGAAAAAGGAAAAAAAACAAGCGAATTAAAATCTAAAGGACCGACAAAAAAAACAGGAACAAAAATTCACTTTGCGCCTGACCTGGAAATTTTCAACACGGACAATTTCAGCTATGAAATACTTTCTCGTAGAATAAGAGAGCTGGCATTTTTAAACAAGGATTTAAAATTAATTATCGAAGACGAACGGGCTGACAAAAAAGATGAATATTTTTATAAAGGCGGAATTGTTGCCTATATAGAATATTTAAACAGAAGACATTCACCGCTGCATAAAGCTGTTTATATGTCAGGTGAAAAAAACGATGTGCAAATAGAAGCCGCCATACAGTATAACGATACATTTAACGAGAAAATATTTTCATTTGCAAACAATATACATACGGCCGAGGGTGGATTTCATCTCATAGGTTTTAAAACCGGGCTGACTCGAACAATAAACAGTTATGCGACCAACGGAAATCTTCCTAAAAACATGAAAGAGAAAATAAGCGGAGATGATGTACGCGAAGGCCTCACCGCAATCATCAGCGTAAGAATAAAATCACCTCAATTTGAAGGACAAACCAAAACAAAGCTTGGAAACAGCGAAGTTAAAGGTCTCGTAGAATCTCTTATTAATGAAAAACTAAGCCCATTTTTAGAACAGAATCCGGCGATTGCCAAAAAAATACTTTCAAAAGCAGTAGACGCGGCCAGGGCCAGAGACGCAGCAAAAAGAGCCAGAGATCTTGTGCGGAAACAAGGGGCAATGGGTGAATCCGGTTTGCCAGGGAAACTAGCAGAATGCCAATCTCCCGACCCTAAGGAAAGAGAGATTTTTCTTGTTGAGGGAGATTCAGCGGGTGGATCTGCAAAGCAGGCAAGAGATAGAGCTTTTCAGGCGATTCTTCCTTTAAGGGGTAAAATATTAAATGTTGAAAAAGCACGTTTTGATAAACTTCTTAAAAGTGAAGAAATTAAAAATATTATTACCGCGCTTGGAACAGGTGTGGGCAAGGAAGAATACGATATTGAAAAGGTTAAATACTATAAAACAATCATCATGACCGATGCGGATGTGGATGGTTCCCATATACGAACACTTCTTCTGACCTTTTTTTTCAGACATATGCCGGAGTTAATAGAAAAAGGTTTTTTGTATATCGCTCAGCCGCCGCTTTTTAGGGTTGGAAAGGGAAAGGGTTCTGTTTATTTAAAGAATGAAACCGAGTTTAATGAACACATATTAAAAAGGGTTTCTGAACAGAAAAGCTTAAAGATAGGGAAGAATAAAAAAGTGCTGCCAAAAGAAAAGATGTACATGTTTGTTGCGGACCTGGCAGAGTATGTATACCTTATGTCCAGATTTGAGATGAGGGGAATAAAACCCAATTTTATTGAATTGCTCATTAAAGAAGGTGTTGAGAATAAAAAATTTCTGCAGAGCAAAGAAAAGATGGCCCAGTTAAAGAAAAATCTGAAAGAGGCTAAATATAAAGCTAGCGAAATATTGTGGAACGAAGAACGAAATGTTTTTGAAATGAAGGTTAAATTTACCAAAGAAAAAAAGATTAAAAAACAGGAAGCAGAAGCATCCAAAGATGATATGAAAGAGCTCAAAATTGGAAGGGGCTTTATTTATTCCAGTGATTACCAGAAATTAATGGTAATTGGGAAGAAGATATTAAAATTAGACCAACCCCCTTTCATCTTGTTTAGTGATAAAAATGGAGCGGAAGATATTGTTCTTCATAAAAAAGAGGATCTTCTTGAACGATTAATTGAGGAAGGAAAAAAAGGAGTCGGGGTACAGAGATATAAGGGTCTCGGCGAAATGAACCCGGATCAATTGTGGGAAACAACAATGAATCCCGAAAACCGGTCGGTACTACAGGTAAAAGTAGAAGACGCCGTTGAAGCCGACGAAATATTTACAATCCTGATGGGTGATGAGGTTGAACCTCGAAGAGAATTTATTCAAGATAACGCTCTGGATGTGAGGACGCTGGATATATAACGATAATCAACAAAATGTTGATTATCGTTTGAGGGTCCAAGGATTCTGGGATTCAAGGGTTCGAGTGAAAAAATAAAACCCATTCAATATATTGCTGTTTGCTTTATATGTTTTTTTAAAATTCACTGGCCACCTATCAGTCTTAAAAACAAACACTTGGAGTCCTGAATCCGTGAACCCTAGAATCCTTTTTTTTGAGGTAAAATGTGTTAAATGTTGTTTCCATTGAGGCTAGAGATATACCGGACGCGTGGTTTCTGTGTGTATATGAAATTTTAGAGCATGGCCACAAATATGTCATTGACAGGGGAAGTTTTGAGGGTCAGGAAAGGCTCGAGTTTGATTATTTAACGGTACACATCAAACATCCCGGAGTGCGTCCATTAATACCAGACATTCCTCCTGCGTTGGGAATACCCAACCCAGTTGAGGATGGATATATCGAAGAATATCTTCCCTACCTGATGACATCGGATAAACAACCCAATGAAGACTATACCTATGGCCAGTATCTTGAACCGCAAATTAGCGAAGTGATACGAATGTATAAGGAAGATGGTCATGGAACCAACCAGGCCTTTATGACGGTTGGAAATCCAGAAGCACTTTATTTAAATGATCCTCCCTGTCTGCGTGGTATAGACACCAGGATTCGTTATGGAAAGCTTCATTTTATGGTCTATTTCAGGTCATGGGATCTATGGAACGGTTTCCCCGCGAACCTTGGAGCGATCCAGATGCTCAAAGAATACATGGCTGAATCCATTGGCGTAGAAGACGGTGAAATAATCGCGGCAAGCAAGGGGCTTCATTTATATGATTATATTTGGGAGCTTGCAAAGCTCAGAACAATGAAGTCCGACGAGTAACGTTTTCATCAATTGACCTATAAATAGAACTCCGCTATATAGGTATTTATGAAAACATCCAACAAAAAAGCTCATATTTGTTTCTTAATTTTCGTAACATTCATTTTAGCCCTTCCAACAGTATCTTATGCTGATGTAAAATCATTTTCCGCAACACTCATCGATTTTGACGGTAACGTATTCATTCATAAAGAAAAATCTGATGAATGGCTTGATGTTATGATTAACATGCCCATTCAAAAAGAAGACAACATCATCACGGGTGAGGCTTCATATGCGGAGATATTTATTGATGATGGATCCACCATAAAGGTAGAAGAAAGCTCAGAGATCAACTTAAGAGAACTCGTTTTTGATGAATATACCTATGAGGTAGAGATAGAAATTTTTTTGAAAGCCGGTATCTTATTGTCCAATATTGTAGAAGCTATACAAAGAAGTCCATCCGTTAAGGTTTACACAAATACTGCTGTCGCGGGTGTTCGGGGAACAGAGTTTGTTGTTGATGCTTCAGATCCGGAAGAAACAAATATTGGTGTTTTTAGCGGAGAGGTTGACGCGTTTAGTTTAGATGAAGATGGTAATGTTTTAGAAGATGAACCTGTTTTTATTGAGGAAGGCTACCAAACAACTGTTTTAAGAAATAACGTGCCTGCCCGTCCATTCTTACATAAAAAGCGTATGCATGCTTTACGAATAAGGGCGGTTCAAAGAAGAAAAGATATACCAGCAATTATTCAGAAACGAAAAATGATAAAACGAAGAATTATTATGCCTGGAAGAAGAATTATTAATAATAAACCTCCCCCGCCTGGTACTTCCCAAGGTACTCCCACTGGTCCACGACCGCCGGTAAGAAGGCCAGCTCCGCCATAAAGCAAGAGACCTACTTTGTTATACCTCGGTTCATCCGGGGTATCCACCTGAATAATTTATATCCAAAAACCTGGATCATACGGACAAGCCGGGTGATGATTGTTATGTACATTTATCTTTATTATTAGAGATAACAAAATTGGGC
>JAFDFT010000027.1 GCA_019309685.1 Deltaproteobacteria bacterium | reverse complement strand
ATGTGCCTGCCTACACCTTTTAAAAGTTTTTGTGCAAAATGCTTACCCGCTATTTGAGAAGCCGTCATGGGGCATTCTTTTAGTATGTCTATGATAGATCCGCATCTCTGCACATGGTGTTCAATCAATTCATTTACACGGTTTGATAGATCAATGTGATTCCAATGCTCTTTATAATAGAGCCGATGGCCAGGAAGAACAATAAGATCGGGATATTGTCCCGAGAGTTCTTTGAGCTTTTTCAATGAACTGATATAACGGCAAAGACCGAAAATAGCTTCAGGGGAACTATATTTAGGGCCGAGGATATTTGAAACATCATTAAATTGAGCAACGCAGGTCGGAATAGGGGAGATCTCAGGCAGTAAAATATCGCCCACAATAATAACCTCATGATTGATCATAACCGCCAGGGAATCAGGTGTATGGCCCGGCATATGATAGGTTGTCACCCCAGGCATAATTTCATTTTCACCATCATCAATGCTGTCTATTTCCAATTGCTGAAGGGCCTGATGATAATCCAGGCAATGCTCCTTATAAAAAGCCTCCGGCATACTGCATTGCCAGCATTTTGCAGGAAAGTTTTCCTTGTATTCTTGCGGTGCTTTTTCAGGATATTTTTTAACAAGCTGCCCATAAACCTAATGGGCACTAACTTTTGCGCTGCACAGTTTAAGAATATCCGAAAGGCCGCCATCGTGATCTTCATGTCCGTGACTGATAAGAATAAATTCGAGATCAGTTACCGATACTCCTGAAAATTCGAGCATTTCGACTAGTTTATTCCCCTGTCCATAACGGCCTGTATCCATCAAAAACGGTGCGTCAGTAAGTACAGCGTAATTCCAGGTAGGACCAAGGTCCCAATAACCGCCATAAAAGTTTTTTGTTGGGAGTCCAATAACTTCGAGACCGGAGGGAAGCCGGAAACGGACCTGCATATAATTACCATTTTCATCTCCATGCTGAATTATTTCTGCAATACTTTGAATCAAGATCTCTTTCCTCTCAAAAATAGCTGGTTTCCATCCACATTTTCTTCTTTTCACACTAATGAATCAGGTAAAGCTGGATGCCGGCTAACAAGCCGAATACATAAATTAAAGTTAAAAGTACACACATAGGGTAAAAATCATTTGGGGAAATAACATAGAAAGTTGAGAAAAGAAACGGTTTTGAAAATTGAATTAAAAATCAGACCACTTTATGTAGTATAAAAATAAGTTAATTATTAGTAATTTTAAAGCAAAACAAGTAAAATAGAGTAAAAAGAAATAATAAATAATAAATAATAATGCATATTAAAGATAAAAACATAAATATAAAATAAAAAATAATATAATTAAAAATAATAAATAAAATAGAATATATAATTAAATTAAATTAATATAAAATAAAAATTACGTAAAAAAAAGCTTGAAATATGATTAATAATAAAATATAAAGAGGACAAACTAAAAGGAGGGCAAATGTTATGAAAAAGTGTAAAAATTGTAGATATCATATAAAAGAAAATAAGTTTAAAGGAATTTGTGGTTATACTTATGATATATCAAAATTAATATTATCTTTTAGTGAGCCTGAAAAAGATTGTTTATGGAAAGAAGTATATAATTAAGTTAATATATGGATATTGGTTTGTTTAAGTACTAATATTATATTAATTAGTTTAATTCATCATAGTTTTAATAATATTTTCACTATAATTATGAACGGAGGGTAAAACAATGAAAGAACAAGTTTATAAATGCAAGTGTGGAAGTGATGAATTTGTAGAATTGTATAATGTTGAACAAATTATTGACAATAAAGGTAATAAGATGTTAGAGTTGAAACGAAAACTCGACAAAAGTGACTGCATACATAACCACTATAATGGGAAAAAGCTAAAAAGAAATAAAAAGTATAGGTGTAAAAACTGTGGCAGCGCTAATAAAGGGCTTTTTGTTCAACAGTTTTATGAAGAAGTTGTAGTGGATAAGTTTGGATTACCGATTGATACCGAGCATGCAGATATTATCGAAAAAGGGTATGCGTGTATGGAATGCGGTCAATCAGAAGGACTTGTTGAAAATGTAGGTCAGTAGCCTGTATTGAAAACGAAAGTATTGGTAAGTTTAAAAAATATTATTATCAAAGCCGGTAATTGTTGCTGCGGATCTGATTCTTATTGCTGCATCTAGTTGCTATAGATAAATAGAGGAAAAATTAATGGTTGAAAAAGATATCGAAAAAAAAGATAAAAAAAGAATAAGAAAAAAATACCATCAATTATCTCTTCAAGAAGGGCTTGAGATTTATGGGAAACTTGTTGAAGGGAAAAAGAGAATAACGATCCCACAAATTATCACTGACTATAAGGTTTCAAAGGGATCGGCTGAGAAATTTTTAAGAGAATTAAATAAAAAAAAGAAGAAAGCTAAGGACGACGACTCTATAGAAAATGACCTATTCCCAAAAAGCGTTAAAGATGTTGCCAGGGCGGTGTTGTATAAGAATGGGTATGTTGTAGTATGAAAGAGGCCGTTGAGAAAATCCGCTTTTTGCCTGCCCTGTTAAATTTGTTTTTATATTTAACTGGGGTCCAATTTCTGTGTTCCCGATGGCGGGATCTTCTACAGGCTAAAAAATTAAAACATCAAAAAGTACAATGTGTTCAAGTTGTTAAACCGTCAAGGTGCGGTGGATGATTAAGATTATCGTTTTCCTTAAATATCCAGATAAGTATCATAATGCCTACCCACCATGTCTACCCCATGGGCATCTGAACCGTAAAAAATATCAATGTTCAATTTATTACACCAATAGAGCATAGGTTCTGTCAAATACATATTTCCGCTGTAACTTTTGTTTAATCCTGCAGCATTGAATTCAAGCGTCCAACCATTGGATTTGACAAGAGTAAAGATATTTTCAAAAAATGCTGGTGTTGTCATATCATCAGATACCCACGGAAAATTTCTTGAAAATTTATTAATCAAGCCGATATGGCCTATTCGCCTGGTTTTAAAATAGCCCAAATCAGTTTGGAGCATTTTTCCCATTGTTTCCCAGTAGAAGTTGTAAACTTTATTAATCGATCCATAATAATCCAGCAGGCCGTCTTTGAAATCGTCGGGCGTGTAGTCAATGCTTCTCAAACCACCTTTACCCTCAATACAGTGAAGAGAAATGATAAGATCATCAAGCTCATTTTGATAAGTCTTGATTAAGTCAATGGTATATTGTTCAAAGCCGGAAAGATAATCAATCTCCATGCCGGAAAGGATTTCAATCCGATCTCCATATTGCCTTTTTAGTTCGTTGATAAGTGAAAAATAGTCACCCACTTCACTTTCTAAAAGAGTAAACTCTGATCGCTGAACTGGATCAGGCATGAGTTCTTCAGGTAAAGGAGCGTGTTCTGATATTGAATATTTGGTGAAGCCAAGTTCTATGGCCTTTTCAACCAGAAGGGCTGTTTTTTCTCCTGTACCGTGCTTGCAGAACTGTGAGTGCGTATGGGAATCCCACTTTGTCATATTAAATATTTGTGTTGTATAATAGAAAGTAATAATAACTTTGAGAGTCCATTGATAAAAAGACCTTGCCGTAAAGGATTCAAGGATTCGAGGGGTCGAGGGTTCAAGTGATTGTCGAACATTAATCCTATAATCAATTTCAGTATTATTTGGTTAAGGGGAAGTATTATTTATAACCAATGCTCGTAATAAAAAAAATAAATTATGCTCAAAAACAAAAAATCACTTTAGATTAGGTAATACTAGGTTGTTTAACCAATTGATAAATTCGCGTTGTCTAATATCATCATCTAAAACATCGTCTTCAATGACAAGCTGCCAGCGAAGGTCCTTTCTTGTTTGATCTTTAAAGATGGTCTCCATTTTACTAACATGTTCAGCCAGATCCTCGTGTTTCTCAAAAAAACCAAGGTTGATAAGCTTTTCTTCTCTGGCCACAATTAGCATGGCCATTTCATGAAGATTATATTCAGGATGATATTGAGTTGCCCAAAAAGTTCCTTTTTTATGCGTAATAACCATGGCTTGAACGTGAGTATAATCGTTTCCTGCAAGAAGAACAGATCCAGGCGGCAGGACTGTTACCATATCATCATGGCTGATAAACGCGTCGAATACGGGAGGTTTTCCCTCAAACATTGGATGTGAAAGAGCGGCATCAGTTAAATGGATTTTGCGTGCCAGACCCATTTCACGTCCTTTGGGATTTGGTTTTACTTCTCCACCTGCCGCTACAACAGCAATCTGTATTGCCCAACAGCTTCCAAAGCTGTTAATTCCTGTCTCATAAGCGTCTTTAGCAAGTGCGATCTGATTCACAACACTTGGATTGTTTAAATCATTAATGGAAAGGTCACAGCCTGTCCAGATGATACCCGCATAATTTTCCAGGTCTTTTGCAGATGGCATTATTGTTTCTTTATCACTGGGTAAAAGAACGTCGTACTTAGCAGAGGGAAGATGCTGAATAAGCATATTCGCGTAAAGCTCCCATGCGAGTGTCATCCCGCTTAGTTTAAGGTGATCTCTGCTTTTTTTTGAATACCCATCGATAATTAAGAGATTTAGATTTTTAGTTGGCATAGTGAAATGTTTTTATTTATTCAGTTGATCAATAATATTCGGAAGATCAGTGTAATCCGTACAAACAGCATCTGCTTTTGTGTTGCTGCTTCCCCTGTCTTTAACAACAGTTGTTAATATCGCTTTTGCCCCAACTGCGTGGGGGCCGTCAATATCTTTTTCCTCACGATCACCGATATGAACAATTTCGTGAATCTTAACGGAGAGAGAATTTGCAGCGGCTTTAAATACAGCAGGATCAGGTTTGGCACGGCCAATCTCATCAGAGAAAGTAAAAGTGTCAAAATACTTTTTTATCTTATAATGCTCCAGAAGACTGCGTAATGTATGACCCGGTGAAAAGATCGTATCTGAGATCACACCCAGTCGGTATTTGCGATGAAGAAGTCCTAAAACATCCGATATCCCAGGCGCAAGATCAGGTTTAATCTCCAACTCCATTTCTTCATGATGGTGAACCAGCTTCAGCAAATCTTTTGAAGACAGTTTTCTATCTAGGCCATCCAATAATATTTGGAGGCGTTCTTTTACGGACCAGGTCACATGGTTATTATACCAGACGTGCCTAAAAGCAGTATCCACTGCGTTATAAGCAGTATCCACCTTCATTCGTGGAATAGGCTTTTTCTTTTTCAGAGCGTTGTAAACATGATCCCTTCTTTCAACAGGTTTTGACGGAATCCCCATAGTTTTTCGTTTGGGCTCATCGGAATCATCAATAATGACTGTATCCCAAAGATCAAATGTAATTGCCTTAATCAATTAATTGCCTCATTAACAGTTACTTATATTTAGATTTAATTTATAATTATTTGATGCCGGGTAGAAAACACCTATACATTAAACGTGTTCAATTTATCAAAATCAAGTGTTACAAAATAATCATCAGGTGTTTCAGGTCTTCTTATTTCAACCACATCCCCATTTTCTCTTAAAAGTAATTCAGATGATCGTAATTTACCGTTATAATTGAAGCCCATGGCATGACCGTGGGCACCTGTATCATGTATCACAACAATATCGCCAATTTCTATTTTAGGAAGTTTTCGGTTAATAGCGAACTTGTCATTATTTTCACAAAGTGAGCCGGTCACGTCATAGGTTTCAGTACACGGCTCATTTTCTTTGTTTAATACCGTAATATGATGATACGCGTTATACAGTGCGGGACGCATGAGATTGGCCATGCATGCGTCAAGTCCGATATGAGTTTTGTAAATCTGCTTAATGTGTAAAACTTTTGAGAACAGATATCCATACGGACCTGTAATCATACGGCCGCATTCCATAAATATTTTCATGGGGTGGAGATCATTTGGCGATAGCTTTTCATCATACGCCTCTTGAATTCCTTTCCCGATATTTTCAAGATTAACGGGTTGATCTTCGGGGTGATAGGGAATGCCGATACCTCCGCTTAAATTGATAAATTCCAGGCGAATATCAATTTTTTGATATAGTTCAACAGCAAGGTAAAAAAGCATGGTTGCAGTATCTACAAAATACTGTGAATCAAGCTCGTTTGAAGCAATAAAAGTGTGGAGTCCAAAGCGTTTAGTACCTTTTTCTCTGATAAGTTTATATCCATCAAAGAGCTGGTCTTTCGTAAAACCATATTTAGATTCTTCAGGATGGCCGATGATAAAGTTACCTTTTCGAAGTTTCCCAGGATTGTATCGAAAAGATATAACTTCAGGAATCCCGCAATGTTTATCAAGAAACTCAATATGATTGATATCATCCAGGTTAATAATAGCGCCCAATTCGAATGCTTTTTGAAATTCATTTGGCGGTGTGTCGTTTGACGAGAACATGATGTCCTCACCAACAATGCCGCATTTCTCTGAAAGCATGAGTTCGGTCAATGAGCTGCAATCTGTCCCAAAACCTTCCTTATGAAGTATTTTTAATAAAAACGGATTGGGTGTAGCTTTAACAGCAAAATATTCTTTAAAGCCCTGGTTCCAGGAAAAAGCATTTTTAAAACGCCTCGCATTATCAATAATCGCCTTTTCGTCATATATGTGAAACGGCGTAGGGTATTTTTCAAGTATAGCTTCAAGCTGTTCTCTTGTAAAAGCAAGATCCCTATTAGGCATGCATATTCCTCTAAAAAATAATGTTAAAATGATAAAATCGTGATTTTACAGAATTAATTAGGCACGTCAAGTATTTAAATTACCTTGCAGAATTTTTATATTAGATAGAAATGATAATTATGTTATTAAATATATGAGAAAGGATAGGGGAATCTGAAGAAATTAATTTAAAATAACAGTGACTTGAAAATGTACATGCTTTAGGCGTAAAGTTTTAGCTTAAGATTGGGTTGAACCCTTATTTGAAGATCAAGTGATTGGTTTTTTCGCATTCAGTTACGTTTCCGATAATTTTTGAGTCAGTAACACCGGATGAAATCAGAGTTTGGAGTAATGTATCTGCCTGAGATTCAGGTACTGCCACCAGCAATCCACCGTTGGTTTGGGGGTCAAACACAATTTCCTGATGCCATTTTGGTAAATCAATATCAAATCGTACATGATCTGACACCAGTTGACGGTTATAGGCGTTTACACCTGTATTCATCCCTTTTTTATACATGTCTAGAGCTTCTGACATAAGCGGAAGATCTTTTATAGTTATATCGAGACAGACATCTGATGCCGTTGCCATCTCAAATCCGTGACCTGCTATTCCAAATCCGGTAATATCCGTTGCTGCGTGAATGTCGAATTCGCTCATTACTTCAGCAGCGGTTTTATTAAGAATGGTAAGGGTTTTAATACATTCATCCATAGCTTTTTGTGAAACCCAGTTTTTTATATTCGCGTTTAAAAGTACTCCGCTGCCAATAGGCTTGGTTAATATTAAAAAATCGCCAGGAATGGCGCCGCTATTTGACCAGTATTTATAAGGATGCACTGTGCCTGTGACCGCAAGCCCGTATTTGGGTTCATCGTCTTCCACAGTATGACCGCCTGCCAGGACAGCGCCTGATTCTGTAATTTTGCTTAACCCGCCGGCGATAATTTGATGAAGTACATCCGGTTCAAGTTTATTTGTAGGGAAGAGTACAAGGTTTAAGCAGGTGACCGGTTTTCCGCCCATGGCATATACGTCGCTGATGGAATTGGCAGCAGCAATCTGCCCAAAAATATACGGATCATTTACCGGGGGAGTAATAAAATCGACCGTGGTCACAATAGCAATATCGTCGGACAATTTATAGATACCGGCATCATCGCTGGTTTCAAATCCTACCAAAAGATTTGGATCCTGATTTTTTGGCAAGGTTGCCAGGAGTTCTCCCAACCCTACAGGGTTGACTTTTGCAGCTCAACCGCATGTTTTGGACAAACTCATTAACGTGTGTTTTTTTAAAATGCTCAATTTATCCATAATAAAATTGCTCCTGTTTATATTATAAAATCGTATTTGATATCTTTATTAGTACGATTTGAATAGCGAAAAATGATTCTTGTTTAAACAGTTTAATTGACACTTTGTACAGGATATTTTGCACCCTTCCAGGCAAATATGCCTCCGGAATAACGGTATACATTCGTATACCCCAGTTTCTTAGCCCACATAGCGCCGTTGTGACTTCGCGTGCACTTAACAAAACCGCAATATATAATGATGGGTTTACTCTTATCAGAACCAAGCAGTGCCATGAAATCCTCAATGGATTTAGCGTTTGTTTCTTTATCATCCCATTCATTCATTTCCGGGATAGGGAATAAAAATTGAACTGCACCTGGAACATGGGCTTTTTTGTAACTGGATTCAAATGGCATGGTATCAACAATGAGCATTTGCTTCCCATCATCGATCCACTTCTTGAGATCTTCGGTTAAGATAACATCGTACCCGCCGCGTTGGACTTCTTGGACAAGCTTTACAGCACCTTTTTCTTTATCAATCTCTTTTTCAAAATTATTTTTAAACTTACATGCCTGAGTACTGAATCCCATTAAAATAAATACAACTAAAACAAACAAATAAGGTTTTTTATTCATTTACACCCTCTCCTTGTTTTATCAATTTTATTTAATACACTCGTTACATTTATGGGCTTTAAGGATTTAATGTAACGGTATACATACAGGTAAATTAATCCTACGAACAGTATCATGTCTTTGAAAAGTGCAGAAGGTAAGCTGTGAAAGACCTTTGTTTCCGGATCTTCCGGACCGAAACAACCGCAATCAATATCCAGGCCCAGCCAAATACCGTAAACAAGGATTGCCATGAACAGTACAAGCATAATAGTAATTGCTGCAAGGGTGCCACGAATATCGAAGAGCAATCCCATGCCCGCAATAACTTCAGCCAAAGACAATAGGATGGCTGCAGGAATTATTAGAATATCAGGAAACAGGCCATACGCTTCAAGGATAACAGCAAAAGATGTGGGATCAAAAAGTTTAGATATCCCAGACCATATAAAAATAACGGAAAGTGCTATTCGAACAACATAGTATGTCCACATCGATACAGATATTGAAAAAAAATAATTGTTCCTGAAGTTTTGGCGAGACGCATCGTCAAAATCAGTTATGTTTACAGATGCATTATCCATACTTTATAAAATGGCTTATTCATATGAGTTTAAAAAAAATATTAAGGATAAGCATATATAGATAAAATTAATATGTAAAATCGTTAATTTCTATGGAAAGGAATATTGGTATTGATATAATCAATAGCAGGGGATAGCGTATAAAAAAAGCACCCTTGAATGAAAATTTATCAAGAGTGCCTTTTAAAGAATGATTGCCATGAAAACTTTAAAAGAAATAGGCGAATTTCAGCTTAAATTATTATGGTGTTCAGCTTTTTATACATTCAAGGACTTGTCTAATGAATCCTTCCTCGTCCCAATCCGCTTTACTATGGGTAACTCCCATTCTTACAATAACGGTGTTTTTAGACGGAAAGATCGCTGTGATTTGAGAATTAAATCCATGCAGGAAAATCATATCAGAAGGCAAACTGGGGAAATATTTATCTGACACGTTATCCTTATTTCCCGCGTTTAGCCAGAATTGAGCGCCATATTCGCCTTTAGGAGCCATAGGCGTTGGAGTAGTGGAATATTTTACCCATCCTGCAGGAAGGATTCTTTGGCCATTCCATATCCCATCGTTTTTAATGAAAACACCAAACCGCGCCCAATCTCTGGGTGTGGCAAACATATAACTGGACCCAACCAGAGAACCGGAAGCATCTGGTTCAATTATGGCAGAGTACATTCCAACCCGGTCGAATAAACGCGTTCTCGCAAAATTAGTAACGTCAGACAGGGTTCCTCCTAGAGTGTCTCGAATAATTCTGGCGATAATGTTTGTCGTTCCGCTGGAGTAATACCATTCATTATCCGGCTCGGTTCGTAAGGGTTTCGCTGCGGCGTAGTCCGCCATGCTCTTGCTGTTATACAGCATCTTTGTGGCATCTTTGAACGGGGCATACACTTCTTGGAATTCCAACCCGCTGGACATTCTAAGCATTTGGTCAAGTAAAATTTTGCTTCGCGGATCGTTTGCGTCTGTCCAGGCTGAAACGGGAGCCGGTTTCATGATATCCAGTTTCTTATCTTTAACCAGTATGCCAACCAGCGCGTTGGTAACACTCTTTGACATAGACCATCCCAGTATGGGTGTTGATGGAGAGAACTGATCTGCGTATTTCTCCGCGATAATCCTGTCTTTATACACAACAACAACAGCCTGAGTATTTCTTTGAGTATCAGATCCTGGTTCCTCAAAGGCCGATTCGATAACAGATTTCAGTTTATTGCTATCAATCTCAGAAGGAATGTTATTTAAATTTACACCTTCACCAGCAGGCCACAAGCGCTGTGTATTAGGTTGTTGTTGAGGGATGAATCCTTTTGACTGGTTAAGTAATTCTTCAATAGGGGTATCAACTGCAAGTGTGCAGCCGCATCCGTCACGGTAAACCGCAGTCATGGGGCTCCAAAAGCCAAAGCCTTTTGCGGTAACAGTTTTAGTGTCCCGGTTAACTTTAAATTTGATAACGCCAAATAAAGGGTGGGTTGGCTTTACATCATTTTCAAATACTACAGCAGGATCTCTTTCAGCTAAAAAGACTTGTGAGCAGATATATTTAGCGGAATAACCTGTCCCTGTGGGCATAGCGGCATTTAAGAAATAAATGCAAAAGCCGATAAGGCCAATTATAACGATACCGAAAAACCATAGAATTTTTTTCATAAAGGTTCCTTTCAAAGAGTTAGGTTGTAAAAAATGGATTAACTTGTCGGAAATGTAAATTAATCGGTAAAATATTCGAAACAAAAAGGGAGTAAAATGTTTTAAAAGAGTCCATGTAGATCATTTATGTTTTTATTAAAATAATTACAAGCATTTGTAATAAAAAATTACAAAAAAACATGGATATGTGTCAAATATAAATAAGATAAAAGCAACATCCGAAAACTATTTTAAAAATTTAGTGCACATAATTTTAACATTTTTTATTTTCTAGTGATTACAGATGGATAACCGTTATTTTGAATTAGTATTATCAAGATAGCCGAAAAAAGGTATTTTAAACCTGAACCTTCTCTTTTTATGGTTAACCTATCCAAAACCTTTTGAATTCCAACATATCTGATCGGTTAATTAGAGATTAAACAGGATCCGCAACAGGATTGACTATCATTTAACTATACGACCCCTGCTGGCAAAGTAATGATAAAAAATTTTTACTTGACAGGGTTCAGACGGTCGCATAGGTCTATTAGTTATAACTTTAATACTTATAATTCGCCGATTGACTAATTAGCTGATTAATCAAAGGAGAAACCATATGAATCTGGATCCAAATCGTAAGTTCTGGAATCCCGAGCGGGAGACCATGTCACGGGATCAGCTGCGGGATCATCAATTCAAGGAACTACAGAAGCAATTGAAGTACAATTATGAAAACGGGCTGTTTTATAAAAGGAAATACGATAATGCGGGGATTCAGCCGGGTGACGTCGAAACCTGGGATGATTTTTACAGGATTCCCACCATGACCAAGGACGAACAGAGGGCTGCCCAGGAGGAGTCCCTTGAGAGGTTCAATCACCCATACGGGATGCTGGCATGTGCGCCCGAAGAAAAATTTGTTCGTATCAGCTCCACTTCCGGAACGACAGGGCAGCCCACGCTGTATACGTTGACCAAGCACGATGTGAACGTAAACCGCCAGCTCCATGCCAGGAAACTGTGGATTTCCGGTGCACCTCCGGGATTAAGGGTGCTGCATGCCATGGCTTTGAGTATGTTTACAGGCGGTGTACCGGTGATTGATGCCATGATGGAATACGGATTGTGTGTGATTCCCGTGGGTGCTGAGGCGGGCGTTGCCCGGGTACTGCAATTCGTTGATCTTTGCAAACCCCACCTGTTGGCCTGCACACCCAGTTTTGCCGAATATATCATTGAAAAGTGCCCGGAGATCCTTGGTAAGCCTGCCAGCGAATTAGGGCTACTGGCTATCGGAGGAGGCGGGGAACCCGGTTTGGGTATCAAGAGCGTCAAAAACCGTATTGCCAAAGGGTTTGGCGTACGCGCACCGGGAGATGGCATTGGCGGAACACACAATTTTCACGGGTATACCTGCGGTGTCGATCATGACAAAGGGATGCACCTGGTTTCAGAAGATTACTGCATTCTGGAGTTGCTGGACCCGGTGACCAAAGAGTCCATGGAACTGAAGGATGGGGCCATTGGTGAGATGTGCTACACGTATATCGATTGGGAGGGAACTCCCCTGATGCGCTACCGCCTGAACGATATTTTGGAGGTTACAACCAGCCCATGCGAATGCGGCGATCCGCGTCTGCGGTTTAGAATCATCGGCCGGGCGGACGACATGCTGATTGTCAAAGGGGTGAATGTGTACCCGGCGGCCTTTAAAAATTCCATTTCCAAATTTGCCCCCAGGGTTTCCGGAGATTTTCGAATTCTGCTGGACGCTCCGCCGCCCAGCGTTAAACCACCTTTGAAAATGCAGATTGAGTTGGGCAAGGAACTGACACCGGATGAGATCGAAACGCTGAACAAAGAGATCCGGGCGGATATGCATGGGGACCTGAGGGTGACACCTGCCATCGAATTTGTACCGCCAAATACTTTCGAAAAATCGACTCATAAAGGCAAGGTGTTTATTAAACTATACGAAGAAAAACCTGCGGATGAAGACATTGCAGAAATTCACCCACTAAAACAAAAATAGGGAATCGCCATGTTTGATAATATCAGTATCAAAAAAAGCCAGGCTGAGTTTTTC